>NZ_JAAAXP010000002.1:0-235336 GCF_010367585.1 [Micrococcus luteus] ATCC 49442
TGCTTTCTCGGTGACCTGCTTGACCGGGAAATCCGGGAACGCCGCCAGCTCGCCCTGGATGAGCAGTGTGCCCTCGCGGCGCTTGAGGACGTCGACGCCGAGCAGCACCGGAGCAGTACCGGCGCGTGAGGTGCAGTCGAGCACATAGTCCACGCCCCGGCCGTTGGTCAGATCCATGATTTTCTCGCGCGGGTCCTCGGTGAGAACGTCGATTACCTCATCGGCGCCGAGTTCCTTGGCCAGCTCGAAACGGGCTTTGTCACGCGTGGTGCCGGAGACGATCACCTGGGCAGCGCCGGCGGTTCTCGCGGCAACAAGCTGGGCAAGGCCCTGCTGGCCGGGACCCTGGATCAGGACGGTGTCGTTGTAGCCGACGCCGGCGGTCAGGAGCGCCCATTCGATGCCGTTGGATAGCGGCATGACCAAGCCGGCCTCTTCCGCGGTGATGGTTTCCGGGATCTTGTGGAGCACCGCGTTCCACGGCAGATACATGTATTCCGAGAATCCGCCCCAGAGAGTTCCGGGGAAGTCAGCGGAGGTGTATCCGAAACGGCGCGCGTCCGGGTTGGTGCGCCAGTCGGTGGCCTCACAGTGGCGATATTCGCCAATGCGGCACCACTCGCAACTGAAGCAGGCAACATAATGCTCTACGAAGACGCGGTCGCCTTCTTCGAGTCCTTGGCGCTTCTTGAACTTTTCGCCGGCCTCCACGATGACACCGACGTTTTCATGGCCCATGATCACTGGGCCCTGCGTGGCCGCGGTTCTGGGCGGTTGTGAATAAAGCTTCACGTCCGTGCCGCAAATTCCTGCGACCTCGATCCTCAACAGGGCCGACTGATCGTCGATATTCGGCCGGTCAAATTCGCGCATTTCGGTGGTTCCCGGAGCAACCCGGACCGCCGCAAGCACTTTCTCAGACATCTACTGGCTCCTTCGAGCACGGCCTATAGGCCTTGGCAAAATGGTTAGTCCAATCTAACATGCAAGTGTTAGCCATCACTAGACCTCATCGGAGGCAACATGTCCGTCCAGCTTTCCGCTCTCAGCCGATCCCAAGGGAATAACAGCCGTGTCAAGGACGGTACGGTTGTCCCTGAGGGCTACTCGCTCGACTTCGAGGAGGTGCCCGTCCTCGTCCAGGGATTCCGTCGCATGGTCCGCGAGCTTGCCTTCGACGTCAGCGAAATAGCGCTCAGTACCTACCTCACCGCCAGGGAACACGGCGTAAAGTTCACCGCCCTGCCGATCTTCCTGGTCCGCGGTTTCCACCACAACGCGATCGTGGTCCGCCGCGACTCCGGCATCACCGATCCCGGACAGCTTGTGGGCAAGCGCGTCGGCGTGAACCGCGGATACACCGTGACCACCGGCGTTTGGGCCCGCGCAATTATGTCAAATCAGTACGGCCTTGACCTCGACTCCGTCACTTGGGTCCTCTCCGGCGACGAGCACGTCGAGGCGTACACGCCGCCGTCGAACGTCATTTCCGCCCCGGCCGGCAAGACGCTCGAACAGATGGTGCTCGACGGCGAGCTCGAGGCCGCAATCGGCGTCAAGAGCGACTCCCCCGACATTGTCCCGCTCATCCCGAACGCGAATGACGTCGCCCTCACAGCCTTGCGCACATCGGGCTTCTACCCGATCAACCACCTCGTGGTCATCAAGGACGAGGTCCTGGGGGCACACCCGGATGCAGCCGTGGCCGTGTTCGAGGCGTTCGCCGAGTCCAAGCGCCAGTATGTCGCCGATCTGAAGGCCGGTGCGATCGCTGAGCCCGATTCCGCTGACCGCCTCCACCTCAAGGTCCTCGAGGCGACAGGCTGGGATGACCCGCTCCCCTATGGCATCGAGCCGAACCGGGCCGTGCTCGCGGACCTCATCGAACAGGCAAGCAAGCAGCGCATCTTGACCAAGACCGTGAAGGTGGAGGAGCTTTTCGCGGAGTCCGTTCGCGGGCTCGTCGGCTAGGCAATAAGACTACTCGTATCCATATCGCCGCCGACCACGACTGCATCATGCTCAAAGCTCGGCTGCTGCTGTGGCTCCGCGAGCGTGGCCATGAGACGTTCGACGCCGGGGCTCACGAGCCCGGCATCGTCGTCGAATATCTGCCGATGTGCGCGGCGGTAAGCCGCCGTGTTACCCACGAAGAAGTGGAGTTGGCTATCGTGATCGGCGGCAGCGGGCAGGGCGAGGTGATCGCATGCAACAAGATCCGTGGCGTGCACGCGGGCATCGCCTACAGCCACTTCGCGGTGTAGATCTCCCGGGGAAACAATGACGCCAACGTCATGATGCTCGGCACCAAAGTCCTCGGCGATGATCAAGCGCTGGCGCTGATGGAACTGTGGGGACGCCGTTCAAGGGCCGGCAGCACGCAGACCGCGTGGCGATGATCAGCGAACTCGAAATCAGGGAACTGGAATCTGCGCCTGAATAGTGACCGGGACCGCGGTGCCCAGCTCGATGCAGCCCGTTTCACCCAGGGACGTCCCCGTGCACACGTGTATCAGGGCCCGCAGCGCGTTGCCATGCCCCACCACCACCACGGTTCGGTCCGCGGCGAGTTCCGGGGCCAGGACATTGCGCCAGTACGGCGTCAGACGCTCTACGACATCCGCAAGGCTCTCCCCGGCAGTGGCTGCCACTTCGGGAAGCGCGGCGTAGCGCGGATCGGCGCGCTGAGCGGCAAGTACGGTGTCGTCTGCCTGGGGCGGCCGGCCGTTCACGCCGCGGCGCCACCATTGAACATTTCCCGCGCCGAAGCGCGCTCGGGCTTCGTCTTTGACCAGGCCCTGAAGCGCGCCATAATGCCGCTCATTCAGCCGCCAGTGCGCGCTCGGTGTCAGCTCCCAGCCGGCTTCCTCGATCAGCAGGCGGGCCGTTTCCACGGCCCGCCTGAGAACGGAGGTGTGTACCGCGTCGGGACACAGCCCCGCGAGGCTCCCGGCGGCGTCGCGCGCCTCGGTGCGGCCGCGCTCGGTGAGGGGAACGTCGAGCCAACCGGCGAATACATCGTCGGCATTCGCGACGCTCTCACCGTGGCGCAGCAGCACCAGGCGGGGCATCAGTACTGCTCGAGGAAGGCTCGGATCCGTGCGGGGGCCGTTTCCGGAGTCTGATCGGCAACAGGAATGTCCCAGTAGTCGTGAACCGGGAGGCATTCTTCGAGGTAGCGCGCCGCGGATGGCGCGTGGGAGCTGTCCTGGCCGGGCACGATCAGCCCGGGCACCTGGAGGGCCATAAGATCCTCGGCTTCAACGCCCGGCACAGTGTCCCGGTCGAACAGACCCCGTACGGTTCCGCTCACGATCAGTTCGTACTTCTTCACGTCCAGAGAGGTGTAAGCCGTGGCGAAATCCTCGTCGCTGCGCAGCGGCGCAGCCCACGGCCCGACGCGTGGATCCTTGCTGAATCCGGCGGTGGTCGATCGGGCGAGTTCGACGACGGCATGCATGCCGTGCTCCATCGCGAAGGCGAGGTGCTGAGCGAAGCGGCGATGCTGAGCCATGCGGTACTGCGGTCCACCGGCAGGAGAGAACAGGACCATGCTGCGCACGCGTTTCGGGTGCCGGACGGCCAGCGCGGCCGCCGTCGAACACCCAACGCAACCGCCCATGGTGTGGACGCTTTCATAGCCTAGGTGATTGATGAGCCCCAGTGCCTGGGTCACATAACGGTCCCAAGCGAGGCGCTCCACTCGACCGCCGGACTGTCCGGACTCACGCCGGTCGAAAACGATGCAGGTGTAGCTGTCCTTGAGCGCATCGACGAAGCCGAGGTCCCGGTAGCGGCCGAAAGTGGTCCAGTTTTCCAGGGTGGAGTCGAATCCCCCCGGGCTGAACATCAGCAGCGGGGGACCGTCACCCACCGTTTCATAGCGGGTGGCGATTCCGTCAATTTCGACGACAGGCATGACTAGCTCCTCTTAACCTTGGCCGCGGAGATGTTGCGCTCCACGAATATCGGCGATGCACTCGGTCAGGGCGTCATAGGCAATGCGCCCCACATTGGCGTAGGTGGTGGGTTCCTTGTCGATCCACTTGGCGTTGTAGCCGATCGCGGCGGTGGACATCCGGATCCGGCCGTCGAGCCATGGACCGCCGCCGAAACCGCCGAGCACGGGGATGGAAACTGCGTCTACGACGGCTGGGCCCACGACCGGACCCGAGTTCGTGAAATTGAGCGCGACGGCACCCGCAGATTCAAGCCGCTTGGCCTCGGTGACGAACTGCTCCACCATCTCGTCCGGGACCAGGGCGCCTTCGGCCTGCGAGTACTCGACGCCATACTTGAGTGCTGTCTGCGGTGTGATGCCGAACTGCGCAAAGACTGGCACACCGGCACGTGTGACTGCCTCAACCGCCTCGGGGAAGTCGGCGGCGCCGTCGAGCTTGACGAGATCGACGCCTGCCTCTTTCACCAAGCGGATGGCTGCACTGACAGCCTCTCTAACGCCCTCTTGAAGCGGGCCGAAGGGGAAGTCGCAGCTCAGGAGCCCGTTGTCAACGCCACGGCGCACCGCTTTGGCCGCCACCAGGATCTCCTCCATGGTGATCTCCAACGGATGCGAATGGCCCCACAGGTTGACGCCTACGGAGTCGCCCACCGAAATGATGTCCGCGCCAGCGCGGTCGGCGATGCGCGCCATCTGGTAGTCCCAAGCGACGATGCAGGCACTCTTCTGGCGGGCCGCCTTCATGGCTTTGAGCTTCGGAATGGTCATGGTGCTCATGCCCGGGTGGCCCTCAGTAGCTCAATCAGATCGTCTTCTTCCGCCGGAACCAGCAGAATCCGGGCGTGGGGACGGAGGTGGAAGAGGGCATCACTGGTAAGCGCACCCGGGGCGACAACCAGCCCTGCCGTCATGATGCCGCGTTCACGGGCGAGATCGCCGATGGCGGCGACCGCCGTCGCGTTCTCACCGGAAGTGGTCACCATGACCACTGTATTGGTGTCGGTCATGACCTCATCCAAGGGCACGGTCGAAGCGCCTACCTCAGCCAGCACCCCGCCTGGGTCGGTTACGGAGAAGAAACGAGCCTGGCCCCAATCAAGCAAAGCCGCGGAGCGGATGATGCGCTCCGCTTCATCGTCGAAGGCGACAACGCGGGTGTTCCGTGCGGCCGTCAAAGGGTAGTCGATTCGGTACGCCGCTTCCTTGGCGGTCGCAGCCTCAGCACAGGAGCTCGGGCCGGCAGGCACAGAGCGAGAACCACCCGCGTGGTCGTGGTCGTGATCGTGGTCAGGCATGGCTCAGACCGACGTGTGCGGCTTGGCAGGCTCGGCGACCATGGCTTCACCGATGCCCTCGACGAAGGACTGATCGGCCGGGAGCACAATCGCGACCGAACGAACCCTTTGGTCCTTGGCGCGGTTGCCGGCAGGCTCGACGCCGTCCTGCAGCGCCTTGACGGCCTTGTAGAGCTTCTGACGGGCCTTGATGATGCCGGCGTCGGTGGCGACGAGACGTTCCTTGGTCCGGTCCACGAGCGGGCCCATCGACTCCTGCAGCGATGAGTCCTGAAGCGCGATGCCCTCAATGCCCGAGTAGTTTTCGCCCCGCTTCTGGGATTCACGGTCCATCAGATAGTCGTTGTCCTTGTTCGCCAATGGACGGTAGGACGCATCGTTCGCGCTGTGGACACCCTTGCCGGCACGCATCGCAGTGACCTCGGCCTCGGTGAGCGGGCGGGTGGGGTGGTAGTCGAAGCTGTATGCCCAGCAGTTTTCGTCGTCGATCGGCACCCAGAAGTGACCGTGGACGGGGTGGTCACCACGTGGCGGAACCATGGTGAAGTTCGGCAGCACCCACGGCGTCACGCGCCAGTAATACTTACCTTCTTCAGCGTTGCGGCGGGCCCCGATAAGCAGGCCGCCCTCAGAGTCGACCACCTCAAAGAAAGGCTTGAGATCGCCTTTGTTGTACTCGTTGCCCTTGGAGCCCTTGAAGAGCGGGTCGCTTTCCAAGTTGCCGCCGTGCAGGAAGGTGACGTGGCTCGAGTCGATGCCGCCCTCGAGAGCCTGGAGCCAGTTGCACTCCTGCAGGCGCTTGGAGGTGAAGACCTGGCCGTCCGGAACGGTGTAGGCTTCCCACTCAGGCAGCGGCGGCTGAGCGGCAGGGTCGCCAAGGTAAGCGAAGAGAACGTCGCCTCGCTTGACCATCGGGTAGGACTTCAGCTTGACGTTGGCGCAGAAGTTGCTCGTCGCCGGCTCGCTCGGGACCTCGACGGCCTGGCCGGTGACATCGTACTTCCAGCCGTGGTAGGGGCAGCGCAGGCCGCTTTCTTCATTGCGACCGAACCACAGCGAAACACCGCGGTGCGCGCAGAACTCGTCCATCAGGCCGTAGCGGCCTTCGGAATCGCGGAAAGCGATGAGACGCTCGGAAAGCACCTTCACGCGTACCGGCGGGCAGTCGTTCTCGGGGAGTTCCTCCGCGAGCAGCACCGGCTGCCAGTAGCGGCGGAAGAGGTCACCCATGGGCGTTCCCGGACCCGCCTGGGCCAACATTTCATTGATGTCCGTACGCAACATTTGCGAAGGATCCTTTCGTCCTGACTGAAGTAGAGAGTTACTCACCCTTGTCCGGGGTCTATGTGTACTTAGGCCCGGACGGGGAGATTTAGGGCTGCGTGGGGGGCAGGTCGACAACGAGACCGTGGAGCTTTTCTTCGAGCACAATCTGGCATCCGAGGCGGCTGCAATCGCGCGGCTCGGAGACACCCATGTCGATCAGGTCCGCCTCTATGTCACCCGGGGCGCCGACGGCGTCCCAAAATTCTTCGCGTACCCATACGTGGCAAGTAGCGCAGGAGTTGTTCCCACCGCACTCGCCGATGATGCCGGACACTCCATTGCGGAGAGCGACCGACATGACCGAGTCGCCGGTTTCGGCGTCAACAACAGTGGTTTCGCCTGCGGCACTGACATACGAAATCTTGACCATCTAAACCTCCTACTAATGGTCTAACCATTATGCCCTTGGAAGTTCGGGAGTGTCAACGATTTCTAGGGAGCTGTGTTGCCGGGGCATCATTTTTGCGCGCAGGCGAGGGCAGAATGGTGTTCCACCTCCGTTCAACCCCGGTGAATTTCCACACGGCAAGCACTGCGAGCCAGGCCGCCCAAGAAGAGCCCGACAATCAATCACAAAGCCGGCGTAGTCCAGTTGATGCTCGCGACCACCGCAGTCGGGCGCGTGTTTTCAGGGTGCTGGAGGCAGGCCATCCTGCCGGGGCATTGATGAGTTTGCGGCGGATCATGCCGATCCGGGCATCCACTGCACTCCCGTGGTTTAAACGCCGATAATCCTGGCGCGCAGAGACACTCCGCGGACCGCTTGCCTACCTAGACAGGCGCCCTGACTCAGATGTGCTCGCGGCCGCAGAAATCATGATTCCGTCTCGGCCCGCTCCCACCTGCGAAGCTCCAATTGAACAGCGGTGACGGCTGCAACCTCTTGCCCCTACGTCGAGACACGATTGACACTAATAATGCCTCAAGACAGCTTTAGTGCGTTGACACATATGCTGCGATAAAAAAGCATTAGTGTTTGAATTCAATGGAAGAAATGACGACCCATGAGGCCGGGGAACGCCTCGGCATCACCCAGGCTTCCGTCCGCCAGCTCGTCGGCTCCGGCCAGCTAACGGTCGTGGGCAAGGTCGGCGGGCTTTGCTGTTGAATCGCTCTTCAGTGGAACGGCGGGCAGCTGCAGGCAGCCGGCGCGGCCGTGCCTGGACCCCCAAGGTTGCTTGGGCGGCACTGACCATGCTCTCCGGCGGCAACCCCAGTTGGATCTCACCGTCGGAGAAGTCACGCCTCAAAAGCAGGATCCTAACCGCCGAGGACGTCGCCGCCCTGGCACGCCACAAGGACCGGGTCCGCCGCTACCGGGTGACGCCCGACGGAGTGCCTATCCTTCAGGATCACCTCATTCCCGGTGGCGTCTCGGCCCTGCGTAGTGCAGCAGTAGCAGCCAGGTTCGGCTTGACTGGCGGCAGTGGACTAGTCGAGGGCTATGTGATGCAAGGCGACGCCGAACATCTCGCCGAAGCCCTCGGGATGGTCGAAGACCCGGAAGGGAACGCCATCGTCCGTGAAGTGGGAGTCACTGAGCCCTTCGCTGAGGGCCATGCACCCCTGGCCGCGATCGCAGTAGACCTGATGGGCAGCCTCTCAACCCGCGAACGAAGCGCTGGCCAGCGCGTCATCAACGAGCTCCTCCACGTCTGAGCCGACGATGGAGATACCAGTCGAACCCACCGACGACCGCGAGGTCTGGGACGTCCCTGTGCCGCCGGGCGGCTGGGGTACGCCCTGGCCGCAGTGCGTGGAGCTCGGGCGAGAGCTGCCATCAACCCAGTGGACACTCATTGGCGGACTCATGGTACAGCTGCATTCGGCCGCCGCCGGCCTGGCCGTCTCCCGGCCAACAGCAGACGTCGACATCGTTCTGCACATCGAAACCGGGGCGACGACGACGTCATCGGTGGCCGCGGTCCTGAACAGGCTGGGATACACCCTGCAGAAATCCATCGACAAGGATGCCCCGGCCCACCGTTTCATGCGGGACAAGCAGCAGATCGATGTGATGGTCGCTGACTACCTGCCTCCGGCCAAGGTCCCGAAACTTGGCGGCCGCAAGCCCTTCCAGGTAGCCGGGGGCACGCAGGCGCTGCAGCGCACGGTCAACTGCCGTCTCGACGTCGACGGCGACCCCGCCCCAATCAGCATCCCCAATGCGCTCGGCGCCCTCGTTCTCAAAGGTGCCGCCTACCGGGAAGACTCACGCAACAAGGACCGCCACCTCGATGACGCCGTTGTCCTATGCGCGACGATCAGGAACCCCTCGTCACAGCAGTGCAGATGAAGGGCAGCGACAGATCCCGGATACTGACCCTGCACAAGGAGCTTTCGGATCCGGGGCACCGCTCCTGGCAACTGCTGGAATCGCCCAACAGGACGCCGACCATGGACGCCCTTCGAATCCTGGCCACCAACCACAACCTGCCTCCGGTCAACCGCCCTCAAGCGCCGCTAACAGCAGCATGGCCACCATCATGGTGATCATGACGACCGCCGGCAGTGGTGGCCGGCGCGGCCGACGGCAGCCGCACACAGGCAATAACAACGACGCCGGACCGCGTCGGCCGCGGCATCCCCTCGGCGGCCAGCTCGGGGCTTAGCCTGGCCGTTCCTGCGGGCTTCGGTGCTAATGAAATTCCGCGGCAGCACCTTCAGCAGGGCCAGAAGGCTGGTGGCGCCGGACTCACGCCGCTCTGGTTATGAAAATCAGGGCTCCCCGCGCTAGGCGGGCGATCATCTTGAGGTACACCCCAACCTGACATCAGGAGGCACGGCCAAAACCGTCAGAATAGGGCCCGAAATGGCGTTTTGCCACACTCACTCGGCATGGTCTTAAACTTCAATCTGACATCCCGCGTGCCGGACACTTATCTCGGTTGTTGGTGATCTAAGGTTGCGGAGGCACCGACGGCGCGTGTAGCGGAAGCCAAGATCACCGTGTTTGCGGACATGCAGTCCGCTTGCGAGCTGAGGGCTTGAGGTGCCACCAGTTAAGTGAAACTAGTGGGGGCGCACCGAGAAGTGATAGAGCGAATAATCGTCCGGGGCTACCGGTTGTTCCGCGATTTCGAATTGGAACCTAACGCGGGTGTGAATATCGTTGTCGGTGGCAACGAAGCTGGAAAATCGACCTTGCTGGAGGCAATTTCTCTTGGTCTTACCGGCCGTGTGAACGGCCGCCGTGCCGAGGAAGAGTTGAACCCCTACTGGTTCAACCGGGACATGGTGAAAGAGTATTTCGCGGCAATCGCGGCTGGTGAATCTCCTCCACCACCTGAAATCCTCGTCGAGCTGTACATGAACGACACAACCCCGGACGTGCAGATGCTTCGGGCTGTTTACAATTCCCGCGCTCAGGACGCCCCGGGACTATCCGTGCGCATCATGCCGTCGCCGGACTATGCCCAAGAGCTAGCAGAGTACCTTCGAGCTCCGAATCGACCAGACATTATCCCTGTCGAGTACTACGAGGTGGTGTGGAAGGACTTTTCAGGCGCGGCGATTAGGCGTAGGCCAAAAGGCTTAGGCGTCTCGTTCATCGACGCGCGAACGATCCGCTCGAGTTGGGGCCTTGACTATCACACACGCGAAATGCTGGGTGATTTTGTAGAAGCGAAAGAACGGGCGGCGATTTCTGTTGCTCACCGAACGGCTCGCCACGAGATTTCTTCGACTGCTCTCATTGACGTCAACAAGCGCATTGCGGAGCAGGGAACCAAGCTGCATGACAAGAACCTTGGACTGCAGATGGATCAGTCGGCGGGCGCTTCATGGGAAACCAACGTTGTGCCCCACGTGGGTGAAGTTCCCTTCGCACTTTCGGGTCAAGGGCAGCAGGCCGCGATAAAAGTCGCATTGGCGATGAATCGTTCGGCCGCGGACACATCCTTTGTGCTCATCGAGGAACCCGAGAACCACCTCTCCCACACCAGTCTCACTCGCCTGATAGCTCGTATTGAGACCCTTGCAGGCGGGCGTCAGGTGTTCATCACGACCCACAGCTCATACGTTCTCAACCGTCTTGGACTGGACAAGCTCCGGCTTCTCCATGCTGGTACGCCGGCTTCATTCGCCGCCATTTCCCAGGACACGGTGCGTTATTTCAAACGCTTGTCAGGATTCGACACTCTGCGGATTGTCTTGGCTGGCAAGTTGGTTCTTGCTGAAGGGCCATCTGACGAGATGCTCTTCGAACGAGCGTTCATCGATAAGTACGGAAAGACGCCAAGTGACGCGGGCATCGATGTGATGTCAATGTCTGGAGTTGCTCTTGGCCGTGCCATGGAGCTGGCTGCCGTTTTGGACCGGCAGGTAGCTGGTATCCGCGACAATGACGGCAAACCTCCCGCGCACTGGGAAAGCAAGGTAGCCGAGCACCTCGATCCGGGGAAGCGGCGGCTCTTTATCGGAGATCCTGCCCTCGGGAGGACTCTCGAGCCTCAGTTGCTTCATGTCAACGACGAGGCAACTTTGCGTTCCTTTTTTGGTATCAGAGACGCGACGAAGGCCACGCTTGAGTGGATGGCGGATCACAAAACAGAGAGCGCACTACTGCTGGCCGAGTCTCCATCGAGGATCAAGTACCCGGACTATTTGATGGCCGCCATCGAGTTTGTCGCATGAATCGGCTTACTCTCGCGGTTGCTGGTTCCCGTAAGACTCAATCGATTGTTGACGCCTGTGCACAGGGTGCGTCCGGGAGCCGGAGACTAGTAGTAACTTTTACGCAGACGGGCCAAGCCGAGCTGGAACGTCGACTCAAAGCGGAATGTACACCTGGATCCGTCCCAGAAGTCTTGGGTTGGTTCGCTTTCCTCCTGCGTCATTGTGTCCGCCCCTACTTGCCCTTGCTGTTCCCGGAACAGCAGCTTCGAGGTCTTAACTTCGAAGGAAAACCCGTTCGCGGCCGGTATGCAACTGGAGCCGAACGCTACTTTGATGCTGGAGGTCGCGCATACAAGCTTCACCTGTCCAAGCTCGCCCTGGAAGTCGTCAGAGCGAGTGTAGGTGCGGCGATGAGCCGGCTCTCGCACATTTATGACGAGATATACATTGACGAAGTTCAGGACCTGACCGGGTGCGACCTTCACATCCTTGAATGCCTCATGCGGATTGAGTCCCCGGACCTTCATATGGTGGGGGACGTTCGGCAGTCGGTTTTCGATACAAATCCCGAAGATCCGAACCTCAAGAAATATCGAGGCGTGGCGATGCTGAAGTGGTTCGCACTCCATGAAAAGGCGGGCCGACTCGACGTCTCACAGCGAGTCGAAACTTGGCGTGCAAACCAAGCCATTGCAGACTTCTCCGATCAACTCTTTCCGACCGATTTCAATTTTGCCTCCACTATCTCGCGACAGGATACGGTAACCGGTCACGACGGCATGTTTGCCATCACTGCCGCCGACGTCCCCGACTACATGCGCCAGTTCCAAGCCCAGCCGCTGAGGGAAAGCAAAACTACAGTCCGAACCTCCAGTCTTCCATTTCGGAATTTCGGCAAGGTCAAGGGTCTCACCTTCAACCGTGTCCTGATCTTCCCAACCAAACCCATCACCGACTACTTGACCCGAGGGACGAACCTCAAGCCGAAAACCGCATGTGGTCTGTATGTGGCGGTCACTCGCGCCAAGCATTCTGTTGCGATCGTTGTGCCAAAACCAGATGCGACCAGGCTCACGCCCTGGACCGCCACTCAGAGACGAAACTGATCTGACGCGACGAAATTGTCCAAAGGCCTTTGGACAATTGGTTCCGCTGCCCACAGCAGGGGACAATCCTGATGGGTTATCCACCGCTACTGCTGCTGAGGGAGCTACTCCAATTGCTCCCGATCCCAGCCGTGGATAACCCGGATTGACCCCAACTGCGGACTGCTCAGTTCTCTGCGTGCCGTTACGACGTGTGCCCCTTTCCTCACTCCCATTCAATTCGAGTACTAAAAGCCTTGTCTTGATGGTTCTGATACTCGCGTGGGGCGTTCCTGTTGCGTAGGGCATCCCCTTGTTCATTAGACTGCTAGCCTTATTTCATGGCAAAAAAGACAGTCGTGCTGCTGGAAGATGATATTGATGGCTCGGAAGCTAAGGAAACGATATCTTTCGCCTTAGACGGTACTGAATATGAGATTGACCTCAATGAGGGTCATGCGAACGAACTGCGTGAAGCACTGGCACGCTTTGCCAATGCTGGCCGCAAAGTAGCTGGCGGACGTGGCCGTTCGGCAGCCCGCACCAGGTCCTCCTCGCAGGGTGGCCCGGACGCCAAAGGGGTACGCTTGTGGGCGGCTGAGAACGGCATCCAGGTAAATACACGTGGTCGTATCCAAGCGGATGTCGTAGAGAAGTACGAAGCGGCTCACTAGGCCAGTAAAAACAAAATCGGGGCCGGAATTAATTACTGTTTCCGGCCCTGATTTTTTATTTACGGGATATTGCATCCTGTGCTGACCTCTTCATACAGGAATAGTCCGCACGTCTGGGAACCAGCCCGCTGGGGCTTTCTTTGGTTCGAGGTGTTCGGGGTCTCGGTGTTTTTGCATGTCGCATTTGTAGAACGGTCCGCGTGGGTCGAGGAGCACGCTCATGTGGTGGTCTGCGTGGTCTTTGAACCAGACGCTGATGCCGGTTGCTCCGTCGAGTCGTAGGTGTTCCCAGGCTCGCCACAGGGCTTCTATTCGGGAGACTGCTTCGGGGTGGAAGTACCATTCGAGGCACCATTTTGCGGCGCGGCCGTCGACGTCGCGGACGTAGGTGGGCAGCAGCTGTTCGTGCAGGAATGCTTCGGTTGAGCCGTAGACGAGTTCCGGCGGCTTTTGCTCCTCCCCTGCCGGGCTGGCAGGCTCGTCCGCACTGGTGCTGGGGGCTTCGCTGAATCTGCCGATGTCGATGGTCATTTCAACTCCTCCTACCCGGTTACCCAGGGATTAGCGGTCGGCGCGGCCGAGACCGGAACTGGCTCAACTTCGGGCTGCGGGCTGTACTTTTTGATCGATGCCTCTACGGCTTCTTTGTGGGGTCCGGTGTACCAGGGCATGGTGCGGACCAACGTGGCCGGCGCACCGGAGGCGAGGACGACCGCGCGGCCGCGGTCCAACTCAGCGAGGTTGGAGACATCGAAGATGCGTTCCTTGCCCTCTTGGCGTGAGCGGCTGGAGCCGGTTTTGCCGGAGGAGATGGAGACGTTGGTGTAGCTGTAATCCCCGATGAGGTCCGAGAGCGCGCGGAGGAATCCTTCTTCGGCGACGCCGCCGCCGTAGACCTTGACGTTGGCGGCGGACCAGATTTTCCGCATGTTCGCCTCGCCCCAGAGTTCGACGCCTTGGGACCATGACTGCAGGATGCCCATGACGATCAGGCCCTTGGAGCCGTAGTGGCTGAACTGGTCCGGGAGGGCGGCCCAGCGGACCACGTTTGCCAGCTCATCGAGGGCGAACAGTGCAGGTTTGGTCAGGCGGCCGCCGCTGCGCTCGGCGCGTTCTTCCATGGCCTCGGCGATGGCCACGGTCAGCGCCGTGGTGAGCGGGGCGGCGGAGCCGGCGCCTTCCTTGGAGAGGATGTAGATCGTCTCCTGTGAAGCGGCGAAGGCGTGCGGGTTGAACTGCCGGCGGGCATCCGTGGCTACCGTTGCGCCGCCTGTCGGGGCGACCCAGCGCAGCGTGTTCCTGGACTTGAGGCACTGAATCATCTTCTCGGCCGTGCCGAAAATACCGTCGCGCTGCTTGTCGGCCAGCTTCAACGTGGACTCCAGGCCCTTGTACTGCAGCTCGTAGTCATGCTCTTTGAGGATTTCAATGGGTTCCTGGCTGACCTGCTCTGTCACCCATACGTAGACCTGCGTGATGGGCAGCCCGCCGAGTGCGGCCGCGAGGAAGTACGAGGAGAGAATATCCTCGGCCTTCGGATCGAAGTAGGCATCGGGCTTTGACCCTGGCACCCGTGAACCGACCGAGAAGTGCTGGGTGAGTTTGTACGCCTTTTCTTCGTCGGTGACGTAGGAGAGCGGGTTCCACCACCAGTGCGGTTCCTCCTGGGCGATCTTTTGCGGATCGAAGACCCATACTGGGGCCGTGTTCTCGCGGACGCCGCGGGTGCCGTCCACGACGTCGCGCTTGTTCGAGGTGGAGACAACGGCACCGGGTGCGTCGAGGATCGCGGGAATGACACGGGAGGTGGATTTACCGGTGCGTGGTCCCCAGATGTCGAGGCTGAGGTCTTCCCAGGGCTGAATGAACTTCTGGCCGGTGGAGACGACCTTGCCCACGATGATTCCGGGGGTGTCCGTCACACCGAGACGTTCGGCCGTGGCTTTGGCGCCCTTCTCGGAGAACGCGGCCAGCGACTTCCCACGCCCCAGGTAGCGGGCGGCCTTGTCCACGCGGGCACGTTTGGACGCGCCTTGTTTCCAGGCCACCAACACGACGATGGCAAGCGCCAGGATCAGGCCCGCCATGAGGCCTGCGGCGACAGTGGCCTGGGTGGGCCAGGGCACCCGGCCCTTAACGAGCCCGGCAACCAGATCGATGGGATGGGCAGGTGGTGCGTCGATGCCGGCCATCCAGGAGCCGAGGTGGGCGGCCGCGTAGGTCCCGCCGCCGAAAACGATGATGAAGCCGATGGCCAGCCAGACCAGCAGGGCGTCCTCGAGGCCCATTCCTTTGCGGTTTGGTGCACTCACAGTGTTCCTCCTTCGGTGGGCAGCGCAGGGGCTGCCGGGTCCATGAGTGTTACGGCGGGTTCGTGCCAGCGGGTGTCGGTGTCGTTCAGGCCGTCGGTCTTCTCGATGGAGGTCAGCCCGATCTGGACGGGGATGCCGGGGCGGCCGCCGACCTTGATGAGGAACTTCCCCCGTCCGGGGGGTTCTACGTCGAGCCCGCGTGAGTCCCAGGCGGGTGGGTCCTGCCAGGAGATGAGTTTCTGCTGTTCCTGCCGGGAGAGGGGTATGGCTGCGGTCAGGAGGGGCATTTCCGAGGCGGGCAATCCGCCGCAGATGACCATGCCGGAGCGTTCGACGAAGCCGCGGGCCTTCATCCGGTCCTCTTCGGCTGGGAGGGCGAGCAGGTCGGACATGGTGTGGGAGATCATGATCTGCCCGACGCCTACGGAGCGGTTGAGCCGGGTGAGGGCGTCCACCCGGTCGACCATTCCTTTGCCGGAGCGCAGCGCCCGCCACAGTTCGTCCAGGACGACGAAGTAGTTCCTGCGCGGTTCCAGGCCCGCGTCGGCCAGGGCGTTGGCGACGTTGACGGTGCCGAATCCGTAGGACCAGCACGCGAGCAGCACGGCGGCCTGCAGGTCGGTTTCGGTCTCGTCGATGCTGGAGACATCGAAGACCACGGCGCGGTCCCGTTTCATGGGGTTGGTGGTCTGTTGGGAGAAGATTTCTCCCAGTTTCCCTCCCCCGGTCAGGCCCAGCAGGGTTGCTTCCAGCGCGCGTGTCTCCTGCAGGTAAACGTTCATGTCGCCGCGGTCCAGTGCGACCTGCCGCAGTTCGTCCGGTGCGGAGACAATGACGTCCAGGAGGTCTTTCAGGACCGGGATGCCCTCGTACCGGTCATCGAGGACCCGCAGCGCCCGGTCCAGGATCGTCTGTTCCTGGTCGGTGGGCGGGTTGTTCCGGCTGATCGTGATGAGGGAGACGACCATGTTCAGGCGGCGGCCGTGCGCGTCAGCCCGGACCCGGGTGGCGGCCTCACGGTGGCCGTTCGCCTCGAGGAGCTGGGCGACCTCGACAGCCTGGCCGGGATCAAGAATGTTCAGGTAGCCCACGCCGCGGCCGAGGGAAATGACCTGCCCGCCGAGGGCCTTGACCGCCTTGATGTGCTCGCCCTTGAGGTCGCCCAGAATGAGTGGGTGAACGCCTTGGGCGGACAGGCCCAGGAACATGCGCCGCACCAGTGTGGACTTGCCCAGCCCGGGCTTGCCCAGGATGAAGGCTGAGGGGTTGGAAATGAGCCGTGCCCGTTGGAACCAGCTGATCGGGTCACAGCAGACCGTGGCCTGGGTTTCCTCGTGGCGTCCCAGCGGAACCCCGATCATGGGCGAGGACGCCCCGGAGGAAAACGGCCACAGCCCGCAGACCTGGACCGTCGTTCCTCGGTACTCCGTAACGGACGGAACGAGCGCGGCCGTTCCCCCGCCACGCCCGGCCCACCCACGGGCACCCGGGCCGGCCTCCCGGGGCTGCTTCCCACCCTTGCCCGTGGGCGCACTCCTTGCTGGCTTTACTGTCTTTGCGGTCATTGACGTCAAAAACTCTTTAATGGCCATTTACAGCGCGTCCTTGATCTCGGAGGGCACCATGCTGTGTTTGGGCAGAACCAGTCCCAGCGGCAGGGACGCCGCGAACGCGGTGTCCTGCGCGCCGTAGGCCCGGCGCAACAGCACCCGGGCAGTACCGGAGGTCTGTTCAATGGCCGCGACCGCATCAGGGAGCCGTTCCTTATCGGTGACGGTGGCGGTGACGACCATGCCGAAGTTCACCAGCCCGGCGCCTTGGGCTTCTTCCTGCGCGGTCTGCACGGCGGAGCGGGCATCGACCAGGGCTCGGGCGGACGGCCGGTTGCCGGAGGTGATGCGGACGTTGGCGTTGTTTTGGTCCCGCTCGACCACGGCGGCGGCGCGGGCGGAGTCCATCGGCCGGTACAGCAGCGAGATCCGCTTCCGGTCAACGTCCCCGTGCGGGGCCAGCAACCGGGACAGGACCGAGGAGTTCACAGACCCACGCGGGGCACCGGTCATCGTCCACGAAGCGGAGAAGGCGCTGTCGTGCCGGTAATCGTCCCAGCTTGCCTGCGTCGCGGTGGGACCGACCTCACCCCAGGTCAGGGACACCGGAGAACCGGCGGCGTGCGCTTCATCAATGATCAAAGCAGCGGGCGGGTCGTAGGCGACCCGGACGACTTCGCAGAGTTCCTGCGCCGACATCGGCCGGGCAATACCGGCGCCCGTGGACTGCAACCGGGCCGACAGACCCGGGATCCGTGAAGCGAGGTCGCGGGCAACATCTTCGGGTGTGCGCTTCTTCGACCCGACCCGCAGGGAGGCGTTGAATGTCAGGGACACCCAGGCGCGGACCGTGGCCGATCCTTCCGGGTAGGTGTCCACGACCTCGCGCAGAATGGCCTGGGCGAATGCCGGGGCGTTGGGGTCGATGTTCATTTCCACTTCATTCCGCAGCCGGTAGCCGGAATCGGGGGCGGTCTCGACCGTCACGGCTGCGGCGTCGAGGCCAGCTTCATCGGCGAGGCCGGCGAGCCAGCCGCCCCAGTTCGCCACCCACGCGTCGACCTGTTCAGGGTCAACCAGGGAGGCTCCGTCAGGTTCGGTGGAGAAGATCACGGTGAAGTGGCTGGTGGTTGGGAAATGCAGGAGGGCGAACGGGCGCTTGTAGGAGTCGGTGAACTCGTACAGGGTCGACTTCGCCGCCAGCCCGGGTAGCTGGTACATGCCCCACTCCGTCACACCCAGGGGCCCGGAACGGTAGAGGTTCGTTCCGGAGGACGTGGCGAGCCGAAAGCTCATCCGGGTTCCGAAGCGGTCCACGACGGACTGGCCGTGCTTGTCCTTGACCGTCAGCAACAAGGCACAGGCCCCGGCAATGGCCAGCACACCAAGACCAACAAAGAGGCCCCAGATGGCGAAGCTGATGATGCCCAGCAACAGCCCGGCCATGACAATCCCGGTGCCGATAGCACCAAGGTTGCCCAGACCGGCTGAGCGCGGTACGCGCCAGTTGCCGTAGGACGGTTCCTTGTATTCGGTATTAATTGCTGCCACTGGGGCCCTCCCCGGTTGAATCCTGCGCGGTCTTTGCGATTGCCTGCGACGTCCCGGAGGCCACCTGTGCCCCGGCAGCTACGACCATCCCGGCCGGCCAAGCTGCTGCTGCCCCAGTCGCCGCTCCTGCAGTGCCGGCGGTTGCCCCGGCCCCTGCCATGCCCGCTTTGCCTGCTGCCGCAGCGCCAGCGGCTCCACCCGGACCGGTAGCGCCCGGTGTAGGCTGACCTCCCCCGACTCGGGGACCCGACGTTCCGGCGCTGCCCTTCGGGGACGCGCCTGGCTGGTTGCTCTGCGTCGTAGCCGGCGTCGGTGAGGCGTTGCCCCTCCCGCTGCCACTGCGGCCCATGGACACAGCACCGGTGGCCATGGCCCCAACGGCTGCCCCGGCCCCTGCTCCCCCGCCGGAGGCAACAGCCCCCACCATCGGCGTGACGAACCGCATCAACGCCGGGAGTGCGAACAAGGCAACGACCATCAGTGTGAAACCCGTGATGGAACCGATCAGGGGGACCTGACTTTTGTTGCTCATGAGCAGGAATGCGACCGAGTACACGATCGCGGCCGCTGGCTTATAGAGAATGAAGGCGATGGTCCAACCAACTGCCTTCTGAAACCACTGCCTTCCCATCTCCGTGTTCGTGAAAGCGGCCGTGGTGGGCAGGATGCCGGCCAGGATCACCAGCATGCCGCTGCGGACCACCATCAGCACGATCTGGACGAGGGAAGCAATCAGGCCAATCAAGCCCAGGACAATGAGAATAAATACTCCGACACCGGTCTGGTTGGTCATAACGAGGATGCTCATCGCCTCAGCGAAACCCTTACCGTCCGTCGAACGCTCGACGATGGCGGCAGAGAAAGCATCAGCCGCGATTACCAGAATTGAGATGACGCCCAGGCCAAGGCCGGACACCAGGGTGAGCGTGAGCAATGAACGGAGCAGGTCTTTCAGCGGTGCCCCGCGCTGTTCCCAGATCATCCGCATGCCGCCGAGAATGACGGCGAAGACCGCCAGAGCCAGCGTCCAGGGCATCAATTCGCTGTTCACAATTGCGACGACAGGGCTCGGTTCCGTTCCGTCGCCGCTGGCAAGGTTCACCGTGGGCATGGAAACCCAGAACGTAGACAGTGCCGTCACCATCTGGCTCATGCCATCCAAGATGGCGTTGGCCATGTTGCCCATAGCGTCGTCGGCTAGGTCGGATACGACGTTGCCGGCGACGCACGTCATGTCCCCCAAACTGCACTCAGCCATGTCAGACGCCTGACCAGAGAATGAATCCGCTCAGATCACTGAGTTGGGCGACACCATTGAATATTTGGCCGTCATCGGAAGCCTTCACCTTCCAGTCTCCGGCTACCCATCGAAGCGAAAGAACTGAATGTGCCAGCGCACCGTTCGGGAGTTTGATAGCCAGATCGACGTCTGCCTCACTCGGGCTGTAAGACTTGATTAGGAAGCCGCTGACCTGAGCGGTCTCACCGCTTCCCGCAGTTGAAGTCCGCGTCTTGGCCGCCTTAATAGCCGCATCACGTCCGGGGCCCGGCACCAGAAAATTCTCGGCGAGCTTGAGCTCATCCTGTGTTCCGGATGAGCCAAGGGCGATCATGTTGGCGGCGGCGTAGAGTGCGCCCGTGGGTGAGTTAGCGAAGCAAGACCGGAACCCGTCCTCGCCCGTCACGCCGGGCCGAAAGTCTTGGGATCGGTAGGTGCCGCCATCTTCCCGACGAGTTCCCACTTGGTCTTCGGTGCTGTTCCCAGGGCTGTCTCCGACGAGGCGGGCAGTCCGCAGACACTCGCGCCAGCTGCAGCCGAAGCACTGGGACTGGCTGACGAGGTGCTGCTGGGCTCCGCCGGGGCGGGAGCCGGCTGTGCGTTGTCCTGTCCCTTAGGAAGCAGGAAGATGACGAGGGCTGCTGCGATCAGCGCTACCACCAGCGCGGCAGCAATGATGAATCCGGGTTTGGTGAACGGATTGCTTTCGGTGGTGCTCTCTGTTGACTGGCTCATGGTGAACCTCCCGTTGTTGGTGTTGGTTTAGACGAAGGCGCGGACGATGCCGGAAGCGCCGGTGATGATGATGCAGCCCATCAGGACCCAGCCGAGTTTGCCGATGGCTTGGGCGCCCTCGCCGCGCTGGAGCTGGATCACCATGCCAATGCCGACGATGATGACACCGAGCACGCCGAGGACCAGGCCGATGCCGGAGGCCCAGTTCAGGACCAGGAGCAGCCCGTCGGCTTCGGGAGGAAGGGTGGGGGTGGGGTTGGGGATGACGCTGGCTGCAAGTACGAGGGGGTTCATGGTGAGACCTTTCAGTGGGTGGTGCGTGGTGTGGTGTCGTTGGCCAGAGCGGCTATGTCAGTGATGAAGCGTTGGTACTCGCGGGCCGGTGGTCGGGCTGTGGAGTCACCGTGGCGCCAGGCCTCTACCCAGGGCAGGGTCCAGAGCCGGGGCGCTCCCCCGCCGACGATGGTGGCGAAGTCCCGCAGCGCTTTGGGCGTCTTCCCGGGCGCGTCCGCGAGGATGGCGAGGCCGAGCAGATCAACTTCCGGTGAGGCGCCGGAGGCCCATTGGGTCAGTGCACTCCTGGCGGTTGTCACGCCGCGGATATCTGCCCGGCAAACCAGAAGCACTCTCGGCTCACTGCAGTCCTGCAGGACTGGCCAGCAGTGATCGGTGACGCGTGCCCCGTGAAGGAGGTCAGCGATTCGGCTTTCGCCGGATCCCCCGTGGGTGCCGGTGATCCACAACGCGGCAGAACCGGTCATGGTGCGGCGTGCCAGGCGGTCTGCAGCGTCGGGTTCAACCATGCCCCTTAGCGGTGAACTAATGACGGCCGCCGGCGGCCTGTGCGCATCCGGGGCTTCCTGTGCCGCGCTGTCGGCGGCTGGCTTGGTGATCCAAGGGTTCAGAGACTGTTGCATGGTTCCTCCTTCCAGAGTCCGTTGGTGAGTGTCTTAGAAGCCGTCGGCGACGGCGGCCGCCGCAGCCAGCCACGCCCGCTGCGTGGCGGGCTGGAGGGCTTCATAGCGGATGGGGCCGTTGACCAGGGCCGGATCGTAGGGAATCCGGACGACTGCCCGGACGAACGGCTCGAAGCCGTCCGCGATCCGCTGCGCCTCATCTTTGGCCCGCTTCAAGGCATCCCCGGTCATGCTGCGCTTGGCGTCCGTGGATTCGGAGACGATCACGACGGCATTGCGGGCGAGCTCGGCGTCGTGTCCATCACGGGATTCCAAGGTCTGCAGCGTCAGCCGGGCGGCTTCGGCGCGGTCCTCGATGGCTGTCACAGGCACGACGAGCTGGTTGGTGTGGTCGATCATCCGCCGCCAGTTCGCTGCCCGTGCGGTGTTGCCCGAGTCCATGACCACCAGCCGGTAATAACGGGTGAGGACCTGGTGGGCGATGTCGACTTCCTCAGCGGTGACTTCGTGGTCGCCTTCCTCGTTCTCATCCGAGCGCAGGACATCGAACTTGTCGGCGGTCTGGTGGTGAACGAACTTGGCAATTTCTGCCGCGTTCGTTGCCGGGGAGAGCAGTTCGGCCGAGGAATCGATCAGGTCCAGGACGCTCCGGTCATGGGACCCCTTTTCCGTCCGCCACCCCAGGGTGCCCTGGGACTCGTTGTTGTCCCACGCGACGGTTGCGGCCCCGCTGTAACGGGCAAGGATGGCCGAGAGCATGACCACCGTGGGCGTCTTGTTCGCCCCGCCCTTGCGGTTGACCACGGCAATGGTCCGGGGACCGGGCCAGTGCTGGCTCACGGTGCGAATGTCCTCCCGCTCGGAGAGCTCTTCGGTGGAGGGGTCCATCCGGAACCCCAGGCGCGTCAGCGCCCCCCGCCAACCCTGTGTGGCCGGTTCCAGCACCGGGGCGCTGACCAGGAACGAGGTGTCCTTCAAACTCCGCCGGGTCGGCGGTGTCTCCTCAGCGACAACGGCGGTGTGCGGTTTTGCTGTGGCGGCAGCCGTCTGCGGATCCGGCTTGGCCGGCACGGGGGTGATGTCGGACGCGACCCGGGTGGGCGGCCACGGCTGCAGGTCCGCGGTCGCGGCAGGGGCCGGGACCGCAGTGGGTTCTGCGGGGGCGGCTGGCTCGGGTGCAGGAACCGGGACGGTATCAATCATGGTCGGAGCGACGGTCTCGGGCGTGGTTTCCGGAGCTTCTACCCGGCGGCGGGCGGGGCGGGCCTCATAGGAGACAGATTCAATCTTGTTGTCCGGGTGCACAATCAGTTCACCGTGCCCTTCGGGATCCTCGATCTGGACCCTGACGGGGCGCTGCAGCGTCTGCGCCTCGCCCACCACGAGGGCCAGGGCATTGTTGCGAAGATCCTGCAGGGACTCCCCGTCAGGAACGCTGCGGGAATTCCCGGCGACGACGACCTCAGCGGTCCCGTTGTCGCGGACGATGGCCCTGATCTTCGGAAAGGCCATGACCTCGGTTGATGTCGTAGTACTCATGAACTTCTTCCTTACGTGTGTGAGATGGAGAGGTGCGGCGCTTAGGACAAGGGTGGGGTGAGGCGGTTGACCTTCCATGCGGCTTCCTTGCCCGTGCGGAGCAGCTGCACGGTGTAGGTCCCGGCGTCGGTGGGGACCTCTGCCATGACTCCGTAGCCGTTGGCTTCATCGACTGCCAGTGCTGCCGGGCCGGTGACGCGGCTGGCCGGGATGTTGGCCGGGTCCACGACGGCCGAGTAGTCGGCGGTGGCCTGGGGCGTCAGCCAGCGGGCAAGATCGTTGGCCCACTGCCTTTCCTCCACGGCCGGGCGGGCGAAGTCAGCCATGGCCTTCTCGGCGACGTCCACCGCCTGATCCTCGCTGGCCTGATCCCAGGAGATGCCGATAGTGGCGGGGACGGTGCCACCGGGTGCCTGGGGGCCGCTGTTGGCGCTCAGGGACACGGGGGCCGACGGCGTAGTGGTGGTTGATTCTGCCGGTGCCGGCGTGGTGTTCGCTGCCGGGGCGCACGCCGCGCAGAGCAGGACCGCGGCGAGCAGGGCCAGGGGCTTTTTCACTTCTTCTCCTCTTGGGTGGGCAGGTACAGGAAGGCTGACGGGACGTTGTTGCTGACGGTCCGGGTGTAGTAGGTGTGGTCATCCGGGGGCGGGTTGCCGTTGTAGCCCTCCTCGACGAAGGTCCCGTCATCCCTGACTTCTTTGACCACGGCAACGTGGCCGAACTTCGGGTCCGCTCCCCCGGCACCGGGCGCGTACCAGACGACCGCACCGACGCGGGGGGTCCCGCCGGTGGGCCAGCCCTTGGCGTCCCAGCCGCTCTTCCAGGTCAGGGCCGAACCGAGGCCCTGCCCGTCCGGGCGGAAGGTGCCGTTGAGGACCTTGAACGGGGCGCTGGTGGAACCCATCTGCTGGTTCACCCGCCACAGCGCGAAATCCACACACTCGCGGTAGAACATTCCCAGCGGTGACGCGGCTGCTGAGCCTGCGCCGACCTGCAACCAGGTAGGAGAGTCTTTCCACGGGTAGTCATCCCCGGCACCTGACTGGCCAGGAACGGCACAATCGCCGCCTTCAAGGGCGGACTTGCCGTTCGAGAGTGCCTGGACGATTTTGACGGCCTCGGGCCAGTACTTCTGGTAGTGGTAAGGGTCGGCATTGCGCTGGACCTTGTTACCGGCGATGGTCGGCTCCAACAGCTCCCAACCTTCAACAGCCTGCAGGGCCTTAATGAAATTCGTGGCGCTGATGGCCGGGTCCATGCGGTCCTGGTAGGCACCCCATGCGCCGTTGTCGCGCTGCTGGAACAATCCACGGGAGTCCGGGCCCGGTCCGTCGCCGTAGTCGAGGACACGCAGCCCTGACTCCCCCAGGGAGACCATGATGCTGATCATCTGACCCTTGCCGGACAACTCCAGTGCCTTACCGGCGCCCATGATCGCCGCGGCGTTTTTCAGCTGTTCCTCGGTGTAGCCCTCGACCTTGGTGTTGCCGTCCATGACGACGGAAACGGCCGGGCCACAGCCGGCCGCAGCAGGCGTCGGCCCGAAGAGCAGAAGGATCGACAGGATCAGGCCCAGGAAGAGCGTTGGCACAATAACCGCAGTGCCGATCAAAAGTCCTTTTTGCTTCACGGCCGCTTCCCCTCTCGGCTGTCCTGGCGGACACCTGCCATCACAAGCATCATCTTTAACGTGATGCTAGCATCACCAAAAATATGTTGGTGCTTCATGAGGGTGTGGCGGTGGGTAAGAATTGACGAATGCCCCGCACCTACAAGCCACTCCCCGGGCAGCCGCAAGAGGCTGCACGGGCTTTGAATGTGTTCAACGCCAACGCCCTGCGTGCGGCTGTTATCAGGGATCTGGCCCAGCATCTTGACGGCGATACGACGGGAAGTATCGCTAAGCGCATCGGCGTGGACTACCGGCAGGTCTACGCGCATATCAAGATACTTGAAGCCGAAGGGCTGGTCTCCGCTGCCGGCGACGTCGGTGTCCGCAACGGGCAGCGCGTTCACTACTCGATAGACCTGGGCAGGCTGCGGGAGCGCGGCCTCGTCTACATGAGATATCTGTCGGGAGAATAGGCGAGTGCCGCAGCACGCGACGATGAAGCGCACGCCGAGATTTTTCGCACAGGCGGGAGTATCGAGAGTTGAGCATTCGGGGGCGGCGGCGTGAGCGCACATCTGAGGTGCGGACTCTGCGCGTGCGTAGCCCCTACTACCCCCCAAGCCTGTCGTAGGGCCTACACCTGAGATGCCACTCAATGTGCATGGTCAGGCCGTGGTGGGCGCTTGGAGCATGTCATGCTCCAAGTCTACTGAAAAAAATTCAGTAGTGAAAATTTTTCAGTTAGGAGGACTTTTTTTCTCGGGTCTGGGTGGAAGGTTTCGGAGAGCTTCAGTCACGGCACGAAGAGCATCCACGTTCACTTCGCCCAGAACCCGCGCCGCGAAGTGCTCTACCTCGGCAATGCGGTAAGCCTCTATCAGTCGGAGTTCGGCCTCCACCCGCTCCGGGATGGGACCGCTGCGTTGAAGCAGGTAGTTCTCGTCAACGTCAAAGAAGTACGCCAGTGCCTTCAGTAGCGCCGGATCCCAGCGGTTATCAGGAGAGCCGGCCAGCAGCCGATGCCAGCGCGTTCTTGTGAGCGTGAGCCCCTGCTCCGCCAGGCCCTGTCGAACATCTTCGTAGGTGAAGCTGTCGGCGTCCTTGGCATGAACGATGTCCAGAAGAAGCTGGATTTTCGATGCGAGAACCTCTTTATCGCTGCGAGGATCTATAGGTTTGTCATTCGAATTCACGCGTGATCCTGCTCCCGGCCAGCGAGGGCGGCCACACCCCGAGGGCAGCGGCCTGCCATTAGTAGCGAAGTCACAGCCCCCCTTTAATTCCGTCATCGTTGAGGCCTCTTGTTAGGCCTTGGCGGCTTCGTGAGATGCCACATGAAAATCAGCCGACAATGAGAGTATATGAGGCTCCGAAAGCGATGACGCCGGTTATGAACCCGGCAATGACCTGAGGAGCTGAGTGGTCCCGGAGATAGACCCTGGACCAGCAGACAAGCGGGGCCGCCACAACGAACGGAAGCCCCAGCCAGCCGAACATCAATGCAGCTGACACGGTCGCGCCGCCCAGTGTCATTGCATGCCCCGAAATCTTCCAGATCGGACTCACCAAAATGAGTGCCACAATCCCGCAGAGAATCCCGCCAATTAGGCCCCAGACTGATTGGGGTGCCCCCAGGATTGAGAGGATGGCGCAGCCAAGCAGTGACGATCCCAAAGTCCAGAGCATGACCGGTCGGCGTTGTTTCTTGTCTCCAACATGATGGTCAGTCAGCTGCCCCCTCTTGGCCAGCAACAGTACGACAGCAAAAGGCACCAGACAGATGAAAAGCGCGGCGATAATGCCCGACCAGATAGAGACCACCCACTGGTCACTCAGCAGAGAAGCCAAAATCAGCAGGAGGGACAACACCAGTGGCGGCTGCGCGACCTCAGTTGCGGACCTGGCCACACGCCCAATGGCTGATGAGGACCTCTCTTCGGTGGAACGGGTAATGATTTCTGCTGTCACTGAGGGGCCTTTACCGGCAGCACAGATTCCAGAGAACCGACACCGCCATCAAATCGGGCTTGGACTGCGTCTAGGACACGGTCGGCAAGCAGGGGTATGGATCGGTCGGAGAGAGCGACCTTGTGGTCGCTGGAGCGGATAACGTACTCATACAGGCGTGCGGAGGGATCCTTCGCATAGAAGCTGCTCACGATGCTCGCCAGCCAAGCTGTCCGGGATAGACCCCAACATGCTCTGCCCGCGGTGACTGTAAGAAAGACCAAGGCGGCGCGGTCCCAAAACTGCAGCTGGCGCCACGCCCTAACAAGCGGGGGGATCCCCAAGCCGAGAGACGTGAGTAGAACCCCACCGTAAAACAGCGGATTGAACAAGACGTACAAGATCTGGTGAAGTGACGTGCCGCCCACATCAAGGTGCAGAGTGGTCATGTATGCGATCTCTTCGACCGACGCGAGTGCGACCAAGGCCATGCCGGATGCGACAACTCGTGAACTCACTCGGACAGGGAGGCTTTCCTGAGTCCGGAGGCATATTCGAAGCACGGACACCGCCAACAATGCCAAAATGCCCATGTAGACGCTGGCATAGATGAAAACCGGCATCTGCCCGACATTCTCCGGCACGTAGCTTAGGGTCGTCGGAACGAACTGCTGGGACAAGAATGGAGCGCTGATGGCAAGAGCGGCGAGACCGGCAGCGATAGGTCGGTGGCTGAAGCGGACTCGATACTTATCATCCGGTGAGTAGGCCGCGAAGATTCCCTCGCGAACAAGCCAGACGGCGCCTGTGACACACAAATTGCGAACAAGGTGAAGGAGATTAACGCCGCCAAGTGCCGCATCGAGAGTTTCTTCGGGCACGATGACACCTGTAGAAAAGAGGCCGAGGGTACCGATCCCGATGGCGCCAAGAAAGGCCGTTGAGGATCCCCAACGGGCTACAAAGTACAGGCGGAAGATAAATACCGTTGACAAGATCCAGAAGGCAGCAGAGATCATAGGCCGAACACTCGCTCGGCTTTCGTGGACTCCTTCTCGGGTGTAGCGTACAGCGCCCGCGCCAGGCCGTAGGCCAAGTTCTCGGCCGCAGCTTCGGCTTCGTCCAGGGGAACGTCTACCGCACGGCACATCCAGCTCACACCGTTCCGCTTACCAATACCGGAAAAGAAGGCCCCTGCGATCAGCCCGTCGAGTGGCTTTCCCTTATGGCCCAAGAGGATGTGGCTGAGTTCATGCAACACGACGTGAACGCTCCACGCCTTTCCGCCCTGACGGTAACGGACAAGGCCATGCGTCGGAGTATCGATCCACTGGCCGGTGACGCGTTCCCCAAGGCTGTCCAGTGTGCATTCCTCGAAGACCAGACGTTTACCGTACTTCTCTTCAACTGCAGTCACCACGTCGCCCAAGTCCGGGTACGCCGGTAGATGCAAAGTCTCGATGACGTCCGCGGTCAGTGCGGCCTGTTGCATATCCAATCGGCTCCAGTAATCCACTGAAAAAATTTCAGTAATGTGTACTATGAAATCAGCGCAGAAGCGCCTCGGCAATCGGCTACCTTACCAAGGTCCCCGCTGCGGCGCTTGTCATTCCTACTCATCGAAGGGCTTTTGATGAACGTCCGCTTGAAGCTAGACAAGCCTTTGGCGAAGCGAACGCAACGAAGACCTCTTGGCCCCAAGCTTGCACATTGTCTTACGAGTCCCCGAGGATGCGCTCTCAATAGCATTCCTCAAGCCTTCCGGCCGGACAGGCCGAGCTCGCCAAGCCATTCTGCAGGCGCGGCCAAGGAATCTGAAAGGGAATATACAAAGAGCTCGAAGTCACAAACGCGACACGCTTCCGTTTTCTGAAAACAAATCCCGGGGCACCTCATGGCCCGGTGATAGCTTCAGAGCAGTCGCAATGACAACCCAGTCAGTGTGACCGGCAGGCAATACAACGATGAAGCTGTAACCGCCTTGGCGGGTACAAAATTCAAAGGACACAGCACATGACGGCAGTAGCAGTAAATCGAGGCGGCGGGCGCCCCAGCAAAGGCCTGCGCAAGTTCATTGGTTTCCGCACCCAAGAACACACTGCTGACGGTATCGCCAAGGTTGCAGCCCACAAAGGCTTGACCGTCACGGAATACGTTCTATCCGTTGTAGAGCCAAAGCTGCAAGAGGACTTGGCCGCGCTCGACGAGGATGACTACCAGCAGGAGCTGCCCATCCGCATCGCCTCATAAAAAGAGAAGGCCCGCACTAGGCGGGCCTTCGAAGCTTGAGACTTACCCTCTGGATTGCTTGCCGGCGGATCAGATTGTAAGTCGGGGAGAGCCTAACCAGGCCATCCTTTGTGTTGCTATGAAACCGATCTGGCAGGATCGGCCCTTTTTCGTACCTTCATCCCCGAAAGGATTACCCACATCGTACATCAGCACGTCTCCGTGCTGCCAGCACGCCGGGCCATTGGCGTGTCAAGGCAACCAGACGACCCCGCCAACGTTTGGTCGGCGCTAGCACCTTTGCTGGCCGGCCAGCCCCGCGTACGACTGTCCCGCGACGCCGGAAAGACTTATCCACAGAAACATGAACGAACCCTAACACCAGCACTTCCGGCCTTCCCTGCGGCAGTCCGGATCTTCGGCAAGGACGGCACGTGCGCGGCGATCTTCCTTGACTTTGACTCCTCAGTCGCGGGCATTGACCGGGTAGAAGCCGATGTCCGCGCCGTTCAGACCTGGCTGCATTCATGCGGTGCACGTTGGATTGAGGACTACTCCCCCAACGGCGGACGACACGTCTACATCCCGCTGGAGAAGCGAGTCACCTTTTCGGAAGCCCGAGATCTTGTAGAGGCCTTGGGTAACCGTCACCGAAGCCTGGACAAGTCCCCTCACCAGAACCTTTTGCACGGCTGCATGCGGACTCCAGGTTCTCCCCACAAGCGCGGCGGCCATCAAGAACTGGCCATGAGCCTCAGCATGGCTTACGACGTCGCCCGCCGACCCAACTCAATTTCTGTCTGGAAGGCTATGAATGCCGACCTAGCCCGGGAAATCAGCGCCGTGCGTGCGCTGCGTTTGGAACAGACCATCCCACCGACGGACGCCGAGGCACCCAAAGTCCAGCACCCCACCGGCCGGATGTCCCGGGCTATGCATCAAATGGCACAAACAGGACTTTATGACGCGAACCGCTACGCGACCGACTCAGATGCCCGGCAGGCGATCCTCGTCGGAGCAGCAGCAGCCGGGATGGAACTGACAGATGTGGAACGCCGGATGATGCAGGGCACCTGGCCAGGGTTGGCCTCTTTCTACGCTCGCTACGCTTCCCGGCACCGTAGCCAGGCTCTGCGCCGCGACTGGCTGGAAGCTGTTGCTCACGTAAAGAAAAACCCAGGATCCAAAGCAGGAAAGAACAATGCCCGTAAATCCCCCACAAGCCAGCCAACTACACACGCCCAAGGGAAACAAGCAACCCTGAACTCTACGAATTCCGATGCCGAGCACCGGAACATCCGAACGTGGCGCAACGCGCTACGACTAAAGGAGCACACCTACACGGACTCGAGGACCGGACTGGCTCGCAGAATGGTTCTGAGGTCGCTTGGGGAGGCTGCACACATGACTGGCTCCAGGTTCGTGGAATTCGGTGTCAGATCGATCGCAATCGCTACCGGACTCGATCACACGACTGTCGGAGCCCATTTGAGAGCGCTGCGGGAAGAGCGCGACGGCTTGGTGACCCGGGTCGAGGAAGGCCGCGGCACTAAAGGGGATCTCTACATGCTTACCGTGCCGGAGGATGTTAAGGCGGCGGCTGAGGACTTGACCTGGCAGAAAGGGAAGATCCATGCGATGAGGCCCATATTCCGCGAACTAGGCCTGCCCGCGGCTTTCGTTTACGAGGCATTGGAGCACTCCCCCGGTCTGTCGACAGCCGGCATCATTAGGTTGACTAGGCTCTCCAGAACGGCTGTCAGCGAAGCGCTCGAGGTAATGGCCGCCTGGAACATGATCGCGCGGGACAACAATAGATCCTGGTCAGTGGTACCTGCGACATCCTTAAAGGACCTTGCCGAGTACTTCGGGGTCATGGAAGCTGTCGCCGCGCAGTTGCATCGCTACCGGATAGAAAGAATCCTCTGGAAGGAGTGGCTGTCAAAGAACGTCACCACCGTCGCCGAGCTCCTCTCCCCCGGTGAGGACTATCCGTGGGAGGACTTCGAGGGTCCCCCTGATGAATGGGCACTGGCGGATTTGGCATTCGCCAGAGCTGGCTAGAGACCGTTGGCGGGAGACATGTGGCCATTCCACCGCTAAGTATCGAGCGTGCCATTCGGAGTTCGATCACGTATCGACTCAAGCTCCACTGATCTTCGCGAGTTTGATCGTTGCACTCTTGTATGTGTCTGTTCTACTTCATGCCAACGCTTTACAAGTGCAGTTTTACTGCCTTTCTACTGTTCTATCCACTGCATGACAACTTGGTTCGTGTTGTTGAGCGGGCCGGAGAGCTGCTGAGCACCGTAGGTGCGCTACGCAGCTCGGATTACAGAGGTTTTCTCCGTAAACGCCGGGTCTGATGCCTAAGTAAGCGAGGTTTCTCTGCGGGCGCCATGTACTGCCGTTGGGTAGAGACCGGACTGGCTATAGGAGGGATCAGGCGGCACCTGAGCACCCGCCGCCGTGCTGAGGACAGCCGCCCTTCCTTGAGCCGTGGCGGCGGCCCTGTACTCCATCGCCTTCAAATGGCCACACTCAACCCTCCTTACCGTAGGGACCGTCGGCGGCCGCAGTATTCTCCAAAACGGAACCATGGTTGCGTCGCGATTTATGAACGCGACGTTCGGCGCCGGACGGACTGGATAGAAATGGGCGGATCGCGCAGCTATCGGGACCTATGGTGAATACGGTTGGGCCCCGCTAGCTCGTGTCCGCAGCCGGGGATACGAAGTCCTCCTGTCCGGAGAGTCGGTGAGGTTCACGGTCGAATACGCCAAACTTGGCTCAACGCTCATCCCTGTCAGCCCGGTGGTTCGTCTACGTCGATCCTGGCTCCGGCAGGGTTTTATCTCGCGGCCAGTGGTCTCTGCAGCGTCGCCAGCATCGGCAGGGTCGTCCTTGACGCCGGAGGGTCTAGCCGACAGGAATGGTGGCGGGGCCTCGCTGCACAACGCCTGGGCACGTGCACCCGACTCCCCCGAGGCAGGTGGTGTTTTGTTTCTATTGCCTGTTTGACTCTCTGTTGACTGCATAAACTACTGCACTTTGGCCGCTGTTGGAACGCTGCAATAAATGTGTAGCTACTGCGTCGTTTGGTGCTTCGTAAGTGCTTAGTTACTGTGCTGCAGGTCTCTTGGTGGATTGCTAACAGTGCGCCGCTAGGGCACCGTCGATCCTGGCTCCGGCAGGGTTTTATCTCGCGGCCAGTGGTCTCTGCAGCGTCGCCAGCATCGGCAGGGTCGTCCTTGACGCCGGAGGGTCTAGCCGACAGGAATGGTGGCGGGGCCTCGCTGCACAACGCCTGGGCACGTGCACCCGACTCCCCCGAGGCAGGTGGTGTTTTGTTTCTATTGCCTGTTTGACTCTCTGTTGACTGCATAAACTACTGCTCTTTGGCCGCTGTTGGAACGCTGCAATAAATGTGTAGCGACTGCATCATTTAGTGCTTGGTAAGTGCACAGTTTAGTGTGCTGCTGGCTTTTGGTGGATTTGTAATAAGTAGTAGTTGCAGCAGCATTTCTAGTGCAAAGCGCGTGCGTAGCTACTCTTTGTCAGCTTCCTAAGTAATGCAGCGCTGCTACTAAGCAGGTGTATAGCTACTGGTAGATCATTGCAAAGCTAGTTGTGTTCTACTAGAGACCAACTTGGTAGCTAGTTGGTGACCACTGTTCTACTACTGCAAAAGTAGCTTTGCTTGTGTTGTATTGCGACACCACAGTGAATGTGCAGCTGCCTCGCATTGTCCGCGTTTAGGATGTGCACTATGGATACGGCAACTACCTCTTACACGTTGTCGCCCGCCGTTCAACTGGCGTCGCGACGCACCATCTGCATCTCCAATGGCAAAGGCGGAGTCGGCAAGACGACCGTGACCACCAATCTCGCTGCTCTTCTCGCTGAAGCCGGCTACAAGGTGTTGGTCGTTGACCTGGACTCTCAAGGCGACACGTCAACCAATTTGGGCATCATCAATGATGACCGATACGACCGTGGCGAAGCGCTGGATATCGCGGTCCGGTACGACAAGGTCCCGGTGCCAATCAAGGATGTGCGGCCCGGCCTGGATGTCCTCGCCGGTGGCAATCACACAGCGCAGCTCATGGACACGTTCCAGGGAGACGCCTCCCGTCAAGGAAAGATGCGTGGGGGAGTGGCTCGGACCTTGGCCAAGATAGCCCCGAACTACGACATCGTCCTGATCGACACCCCGCCGTCAGAGGCCGGCTGGACCGCTATTGAGGAAGCGATGTTGGCCTCCCGTTGGATTCTGGCTCCGGTGAAGCCTGAGCCGAAATCCATTCGTGGTCTTGAGTCTCTAGCCCGTCGCATCCTCAGTGTCCAGAATGACAATCCAGCAGTATCGCTGCTCGGTGTCATCCTCTTTGGCATTCCCACGAACGCCAGAAACGTGGACAAACAGGCCCGCACCTTGCTCCAGGAGTCCCTGGACGGCATCGCGCCTGTGTTCGAGGGCAGCATCCGCGACGTTGTTGCAGCTGACGCCGACGCCAGCTTCCGGGGTCTCGCAGCACATGAGCTGGCCGCCAGGGCAGCGACTCAATCCCCGTTCTGGGAGCGGTTGCGTAACAAGGGCAAGAGCTCGGATGAACCCCGTATCGCACAGTCGGCAGGAAACTTGGCCGAGGATTACATGCGGCTGACTGAGCAAATCGTCCACGAGCTTCAGTCCCAAGAGGAAGCGCTTGACGAGAACCTGGAGGTGGCCGCCAAGTGAGCCTGCCCTCAAGCCCAGGAAAGATGGACCTCAGCGCCCTGAGCGGCTTGAAGAGGCGCGTGCTCCAGCCGGTGCCGTCTACTCCAACCGAAGTGGCTCCAGCCGAGCAGGTTCCTGCAACAACGCCTGAACCCGCAGCTGAATCGACCGAGAGTTCTCCTGCGCAGGATCCTGTACCTGCTAAACCTGCCCCTCCTACCGGGGAACCAAGCATGGTGGAAGAACTCGAATCGGAAACCGCGGCGGCGGCTCCACCCGTCCAGTCCGTTGACCAGCCCGCGCCATCTGACGGGGCAACGGTCGCCCCGAAGATCGAACCAGCAGAAGAGGAACACTCAGGCCACGTCACTCTCTACCTTCCCAAGGACTTGAACCAGTGGCTGGCAGTGCACCATGACATCACAGGAATCTCGTACCCGGGGATTGTCCTGAACGCGATCAGCTGGGTCGCGGCCGAGAACCGGTTCGGCCAGATTTTCGCGCCGGATGACAGCCAGATTCCAGCGAACGACATCTTCGGGCGGGCGCCAGCCACGCCTAAGCCTGCTCGTGGATCAGTTGAACCGGAGACGAGGCCGCTGCGCTTCCGCAAAAACCACATGAAGGTGATCATCAGTCTCGCTCGGACCTGGACAGCTGACAACAGGAATGCGTTCTTCGTCGGAGTTCTCACCGCCTACAGGAAAGAACAGAACAACGAATAACGATCTGGCGGCCCTAGACGAGTACCCAGTTACGTTTAGTGTGAGTGACTCCGGAATGTAAAAGTCACACCAGGCCCTGGTTTCTAGGGACTCCTGATTCATTGATAGGCACGAGAATTTGCTCATGTTTGGGTGGATCCGGGCCTCTCGCCCGGGGGAGATCAAACACGATCTAAAGAGTGGTCAGAAATGACCGTTTGTGGGCACGCGCCCAAGGCGCAGTGGGGGAGAGGCCGACAGGACCCTCGTTTCAGAGCTGTTCTGATGAGCGAAGGTGGCGTGTCAATAATGGGCGTTTTTGCAGGTCTTCTTTCGATCTGAACTGGGGCCTAGAACGTGATGGAGCTTTTTACTGTCGGGACGCCCGCGTAGGTGGAATTAGAAGCAACCCGTGGTCATAGGGGCTTTGTTCGTGGCAGTGGTTCTGGTGCGACTGGGAAGGTTTCCAGAATGGTCTCGGCCACCTTTTCGACGATGCCACGCGACACAGGTTGGCGGACCATCCATGTCTCCAGCGCCATGGTCGGGTTAATGAGCTGCTTCCACTGCCAATCAGGTAAGAGTCTGCTGGCGCTGGCCTCGGTCAGCATCACGGCCACGGATGACGTGGCATCTGCACAGGCGCGGGCATGTTCGTTGAAGGTTGCAATTCTCCAGGCTGGAGCAACACCGAGCTCATGCGATGCGGCCAGGAGCCGGTCGTGTCCGAGGGGAAATTGTTCCCGGGAGTGGATCAGGACGCGCTGATCGTCGACATCTGCCAGTCTGCAGGTAGTCGCGTCGCCAATCTCGGGGAGTCCTGGGCGGCAGGCGAGCCCGAAGAACTCTTTTCGCACCCTCGCCCCGACAAGGTCCTGTGAGGGTTCCTGGTGAACCAAGCCGATGTCCAGGCGTCCCTCGCGGACCATCCTCAGCTGGCCGGTGGTGTCCCCATCGGTGAGTTCCAGCTCCGCTAGCGGGGCTTTTTCTGCAACTGCTACAAGTAATCGGTCCACCCATTCCGGAGGCAGCCCGGGTGCCAGTCCAAGGGCGACAGGCTGCCGCGCAGGCCCTGCCTGGCGCGCCACTTCCCTGGCGGATCCGGCCATGGCGAGCATGGTGAGGGCGTGTTTGTGCAGTGCCACGCCCGCGGGGGTGGGGAAGGTGCCTTTGGGTAGCCGTTCGAACAGGGTGGCGCCGCATTCGTGTTCCAGAAGGCGGATCTGCCGGGTCAGGGCCGGCTGTGAAATGAGTAGTTGTTCAGCTGCCCTGGATATCGACTTTTGGTTGAAAACCGCTACGAAGTAGCGCAGCTGCCGGAGTTCCATGTCTCGCCCTTTCGTGGAGGTGGCAACACGTGTCCATAACTTCAGGGTATGCCCCCTCGTGGAAAAGGGTATTGGATACCAGTGATCAAGGGGGTCTACATTGTGATGTGTGACATAGACCTTCAGCGCTAGTTATGGATGAAGCGTCTTAGTTCCGTAAAACAGGGACCGCTGCAGCCCGCCCCTTTCCCCTTCTGTCAATTGCCTGAAAGAAAGAAAGTCAATGACGACTTCGCAACCCGCGATCCGCCAGTCCCCCTACCGTTGGGTCGTCCTGACCTTGGCCTGGGCTGCTTTCACTATGACGTCCGTAGACCGCGCCACTTGGGGCCCTGCCGCAGGTTCCGTCGGTGAGGACCTCGGCGTTGCCGTGGCCGGCCTGGGCCTTTTCGCCACCACGTATTACATCGGCTACGTCCTTTCCAACCTCTTTGGTGGCTTCCTTGCTGACTGGCTCGGCGGACGGCTGATCGTCGGTTCGAGCATTCTGTTGTCCGGTTCCTTCATGCTGGCCTTCGGTACATCGACTTCCCAGACGATGGGTCTCGTCTTCCAGGCCTGCATCGGTCTGTGCGCAGGTGCGGAATTCGGTGGGGGCATCCGGCTGATTTCCAACTGGTTCCGGCCCGAGAAACGCGGAACTGCCATGGGCATCTTCATGACAGCGACCTCTCTTGGCCTCGTTATCGCCAACGCCGTCGTCCCTTCCATGGTCCAGCAGGCCAGCTGGCGGGCCTCCTACCACCTGTTCGGCTTCATCTCCATTGGCCTGGGCATCGTCTGCCTGATCCTGCTGCGCGGCGGAAAGCAGCAAAACGAACCGCAGGAAAAAACACTGCCGCAGATCAAGCCGCTCCTGCGCAACAGAAACCTCATCCTGATCGGCCTGGCCGGTTTCGGCGCCCTCTGGGGCACCTATGGGTTCGTGACCTGGTCCAACCTGCTCATGACCAAGGGCGTCGGCATCGACCCGGTTCAGGCCGGCATCGTCGTGGTCATTTTTGGTACCACTGCCATCTTCTCCAAGCCCCTCATCGGCTTCGTATCCGACGCGATCAAGATGACCCGACGGAACCTCACCATATGCATCCTGCTGGCCTTCTCGGCCACCCTCGTTCTCTTCAGCATGGCAACCGACGGCGTGCAGTTCCTCTGGATCGCCCCGGTGCTCGGCATCGCCGCTTACGTCTACAGCCCCGTCATGCTCGCCATGATCCCCACACTGGCCGGCGAGAAGCTGGCAGGTTCCGCCGCCGGCGGCGTCAATGCTTTCTGGCAGCTGGGCAGCACCGTGGTTCCCACGGTCATCGGCATGGTCTTCGGCGCAACGTCCTCCTTCCAGCTCGCATTCCTCGCCCTGGCGGCAGGGCCCCTGCTCGCAGTGATTCCCATGCTCGCGATTCGCCCGGCAAAGGCCTCCGATGGGCGGAACGTCCCCGCGGCGGCTTCCGAAGCAGCCCGCTAGCAACCAGAACCCCTTAGCAACACTTTGAAAGGCAAGACTTTGAGTAAGCATTACGACGTCATCATCGCCGGCGGAGGATCGGCAGGAGTGGCAGCAGCCGTTGGCGCGAGCCGCGCCGGTGCCCGCACCCTCCTTCTGGAAAAAGGCCCCTGCCTTGGTGGGGCCGCAACGCTGCGCAACGTGGTGACGTACGCCGGCATCTTCACCCAGGAAGAACAGCGGCAGGTCGTGTTCGGTGTGATGGAAGACGCCTACGCAAGGCTGCGGGCAATGGGCGCGGTCAGCGAACCGCGCAAGTACAACGCCGTGACCGTCGTCTTCGAGCCCGAGGACGTCAAGTTCGTCCTCGACGAGCTGTGTGCCGAAGCCGGCGTGGACGTTCGCCTCCACAGCCTGATCGTGGGCGCAGAAGCAGACAAAGCCGGAGCTGTGACGGCTGTCCATGTCGCTGACCACGAAGGTCTTCACGACTTCACGGCAGGAGCGTTCGTCGACGCCACCGGTGACGCTGACCTGGCCTGCCACAGCGGCGCCGAAGTGCGCTACGGCCGCGACGGAAAAGTGCAGAACGGCACCCTCGGCGTCCGCTTCGGGGGGATCCCCCTCGACGTTGACGCCGGACGCGCCGCACTGAAGAAAGCGGTCGCCGCCAGCAAAGCCGCCGGCGTACCGAATCTCCTGGCCGAAACGGGCCTCGTCGCCCGCCTGCCCGTGTCCGGGGACATCATCACCTACCTCGTGGACGAAGGCTACGACGCACGCAGTGCCGTCGATACAAGCCGGGCCGAGGCCCACGCGCGCCTCCAGGCCCAGGCCTACCTTCAGGCACTCAGGACGGTACCGGGCTGCGAAAACGCCTACATCGTCTCCACCGGGCCAGAGCTCGGCACGAGGGAGTCACGCCATGTCGTTGCCCCGCTGCGTCTGACAGAAAACGATGTGCTTCTCCCGGAACCCCGCCATGACGCCGTGGCCATCGGGGCGTGGCCGATGGAGTACCACCCGGGCCCGGGTGTTCCTTCCGTCTGGAAGTTCATCGCCGACCCCGGCTACTTCGGCATCCCCCTGGACTGCCTGAAGAGCGTAAACCGGACCAACCTCTTCGCAGCCGGCCGCGTCCTTGACGGGGACCAGGCGGCCGGATCATCGGTGAGGGTCATGGGCACAGCATTCGCCACGGGCCATGCCGCCGGCATCGCCGCCGCTTTCACCGCCCTTGGCAGGGACTGCGACACGAACTCCGTCCAGGCAGAGCTGCAGCGCCAGGACGCCCGGCTCCCCATCCCCGTAAATGCGGCAATCACGTCCGCAGCGGTTGCGTCCTAGGCCAGCCACAACCCTAAGTCCTGCGTGGCCCCGCCACGGATCCACCTACCTCAAAGGAACACTTTTCATGGTTGCCAAGATCGCCCTCGAAGAGCACTTCGGTGCTACTGACCCGAACATCGTCGAGCAGTCCGCGGAGCACTTCACCGCTGACGCCTGGCCCGCACGCCGGGACATGCTGCTGGACATCCACGAAGACCGGCTTCGCCTGATGGACCAGTGCGGCATCGAAAAGTCTGTGCTGTCCCTGCTCTCGCCCGGAATCCAGTCCCTGCACGATCCCGAGCAGGCCGTGGACTGGTCGAAGCGGCTGAATGACTACGCCGCCAAGCAGGTCTCCAACAATCCGGACCGTTTCGCTTCCTTCGCCGCACTGCCCATGCAGGACCCCGACGCCGCGGTAACGGAATTGCGCCGGGCCGTCACCGACCTGGGCCTCGTCGGAGCCTTGGTTAACGGCTATTCACAGGTCGGCACTGAGGACACTGTTGTCTACCTCGACGATGCACGGTACGCCGAGTTCTGGGCAACGGTCGAGGAACTCGACGTGCCCCTCTACCTTCACCCCCGCGACCCGCTGGCTTCCCGAAGCCCGCAGTACGACGGGCACCCGTGGCTGTATGGGTCCGCCTGGGCATTCTCGGTCGAAACCGGAACGCACGCGCTGCGGCTGATGGGCAGCGGGCTGTTCGACCGGCACCCCGGAATCCAAATCATCCTCGGTCACCTGGGCGAGCTACTGCCCTTCAACATCTGGCGCACCGACCACCGCGTAGCCGTCGCTCCCCGCGGCATCTCCATCGAGAAAACCTTCGGGCATTACCTGCGCAACAACTTCTTCCTCACCACCAGCGGAAACTTCCGCACCCCCGCCCTGCTGAACACCATCCAGGAAGTCGGGGCAGACCGGCTGCTCTTCTCCTCGGACTACCCGTTCGAGCGGATGGATGAGGCAGCAACCTGGTTCGACAACCTCGAACTCAACGAAAACGATCTGACCAAGATCGCACGCACCAACGCCGCCAAGCTCCTGAAGCTCTGACACACCAAGTCACCTGAAGTATTAGGACAACAGATATGAGCGCACAAGCAACCGCTGCCTCCTCCGGCGCCAACGCAACGCAGCGATTCCGGGAGAACAAGCAGACCAGTACAGCCGCCAGTCAGGAGCGTGTGGCCCTGCTCGCCGGGCGGCTGATCAAAGCCGCGAACGACATCGTCCTCGAAGAAAGGGTCACGTACGAGGAGTACAACTCACTCAAAGCATGGCTGATCCAGGTCAGCGAGGACGGCGAATGGCCGCTGTTCCTGGACGTCTGGGTTGAACATTCCGTCGAGGACGTCGCGACCAGCCACCGCAAGGGCAACAAGGGATCCATCGAGGGGCCCTACTACGTCCCGAACTCCCCGGAACACAAAAGCCCTGCAACCATCGATAGGCGCCCCGACGAAAAGGGCACCCCGATGCTCTTCCAGGGCCAGGTCCGTAGCACAGATGGCCGGCCCCTTCCTTTTGCCAAGATTGAGCTCTGGCACGCCGACGAGGACGGTTTCTACTCCCAGTTCGCACCCAACATCCCGGAATGGAACCTGCGCGGTACCTTCAGCACCGATGAGGAGGGGAACTTCCAGATCAACACCATCCAGCCGGCCCCGTACCAGATCCCAACCGACGGGGCCTGCGGTCAACTGATTGCCGCGGCAGGATGGCACGCCTGGCGTCCGGCCCACCTTCACCTGAAAGTCTGGGCGCCGGGACATGAGCTCCTCACCACACAGCTCTACTTCCCCGGGGATCCGCACAACGATGACGACATCGCCACCGCGACCAAGCCGGAACTGATGCTCGACATCCAACCCGCTCCGAACGGGCAGGGTGTTCAGACCACCTATAACTTCGTTCTGGACCCCGACGCCTAACCACTTCATATGCTGAGCGACTCAGGCGACCGTTGCGGGATTCCCTCTCAGAATCCCGCAACGGTTTTCCGCTTACCTGCGCCAGGTCTGCCCCCGCTCACACCCATTGCCTTAGCCGGAAGGACCGCCCGTGAAAATTGAACGGATCGAAGCGATCCCTTATGCGATCCCTTACACCCACCCTTTGAAGTTCGCCAGTGGCGAGGTTGCCACCGCTGACCACGTCCTCCTCCCCGTCCATACACCTATGGGGAGACCCAGCAATCCATAGTGGCGATCATCGACCAGTTTTCGCCCCACAGTTGCTCGGGATCGAGGTGCTGGACCGGGAACAGATTCACGCGGTTCTGCACCGAACCGTGAACAACCACGTCGCCAAGGGATCGGTGGACATCGCCGTATGGGACGCGGTCCGTAAAAGCCTTGGAACACCTGTGCACAAGCTGCTCGGCGGGTACACCGACCCAGCCGATGAGCGATTCGACCAAGGGAACGTCCAAGAACGACCGGCCCATCCGCGCCCTCGTCATCATGCAGGACGAACGATGAAGCCGGGCGGGATCAGCCAAGCTACCCTCGCGTCAACCGTGACCGCCGACAGCGATCACTGTTTGACCGGCACCTCCCGCGGCTCGTTCGGTGAGGGCTTCCGGTACCTGGTCGAACGGGTACACCGCGGTGACGGGCGGATCGATCTGCTTCGCCGCGAGCATCGCCGTGAGGCTATCCACTGTGGCGGCTTTCTCGTCGTCGTTGCGGAACGAGGACATGACGCCGATTGCGGAGTAATCGCGCATGAGGAGCTCTTGTGCGTCGATGCGGGCCGGCGTGCCGCTTGCAAAGCCGACGATGAGGAATCGTGCGCCTCGCGCCAGCGTCTTCGTCGCGGCGGCTGCGGCTGATCCGCCGACGGTGTCGTAGACGACGTCGACTCCGCGACCGTTCGTGATGCGGCGGATCTCCTCGGTCGCGTCGGCGCCCCCGATGTCGAGGATGTGGTCCGCGCCCTGCTCCCGGCTGAAGCGGGCCTTCGCCTCAGAGCGCGCTGTCGCGATGACGGTCGCGCCCATCGCCTTCCCGATCTGGATCGCTGCCGACCCGGTGCGCCCGGCGCCGCCGAGGACCAGCAGCGTCTCGCCGGGCTGCAGCGCGGCACGTTGCTGGAGGCCGATGTGCGCGACATGGAAGGATCCGGGGAAGCCCGCCGCTTGCTCGTCGCTCAGTCCGTCGATGACCGGCATCGCGCTCCACCCGGGGACGAGTGTGTACTCGGCGAACCCGCCGATGCCGATATCGGCGCGACTGTTGCCGATGATTCGTGCTCCGACCGGGTGCGGGAACCCCGCACCCGCGGCGTCGACGATGCCGACCACTTCCTGTCCCGGGGACACGGGCGGCTCGGGCACGAAGGGGTAGTCGCCGTGCACCATCATGAGGTCGGGGAGCGCGAGGCTTGCGGCGAGGACACGCACGCGTGCCTCTCCTGGCCCCGGCTCGGGAAGTTCCACGTCCTCGAGGCGGAGGACGTCCGCCACCTCCCCGAACCGCGCTGCCTGCCATCGTCTCATCGTTCGTTCTCCGTTCTTGTTGTTAGGTGCTCGCACCGCACGAGCATGCTCTCGGGTCGTTGAAGAGCGGGAGGTCGTCCCGCGGCTGGTTCAGCCATGGTCGACTCGCTGGCGCCTCGGCGCGAAGAAGGAGACGATCAGGCTGCAGAGCGCGATGACGGCACCCGCTGTGAAGGCCGCTTGCCCACCTGCTGCCACCGCAGCGGGGGTGTCACCTGGCGAGTTGAGGGTGAAGACGCTGACGAGGATCGCGAGACCGGCGGCGCCGGCGAGCTGATGCATGGTGTTCAGCGCGGCGCTGCCGTGTGCGTGGAGGTCATCGGGCAGCGAATCGAGCGCGAGGGTGAACAGTGCCACCCAGCTCAGGCATTGCCCGATGGTGAGGATCAAGAAGGTCGCGAGGACCACCCAGACGGGCGTCGTCTGATCGAACGTCCGCATCGCGGCCCACCCGGCCACGACGATTACGGCACCGCTGAGCATGAGGGCTCGAGCACCCAGACGGTTGTAAAGCTTGCCGACCAGAAGCGAGGTGAGGATGATGACGATGCCACCGGGAGCCATGAACAGGCCGGTCTCGAACACGCCGAGGCCGAGCGCGTTCTGCAGGACGAGCGGGAGCAGCACGGCGAGGCCGAATGAGTTCGATACGAGGAAGACGAACTGCAGGATCGAGACGCTGAAGCCTCGGCGCGTGAATATGCGCATATCCATCATCGGGGTGCCGTCGTTCTGCAGCCGCCTCTGGCGCACCACAAACGCACCTACGCCAAGAATTCCGAGCGGAACAGCGATCCAGAAGGATGCCGGGATCTCCCCGTGCGCTCCCTCGCCGGCCGCGCTGAGCCCGAACACGACCGCACCGAAGCCGATCGCGGCGAGCACCAGTGACAACAGGTCGAAGGGGGCGCGCTTGGGCTCGTTCAACGAGGGGATCTTCAGGGCGCCGAAGATGAGTCCGAGAATGGCGAGCGGCAGCACGGTGATGAACAGCCAGCGCCAGTCCAGCTGCGCCATGACAAACCCGGCGAACGCCGGTGCGACTGCGGGGGCGAGGGAGACGACCGCTGTGATTGTGGCCATCATCTGCGCGCGCTTGGCGGGCGCGACCATCCCGAACGTGGTGGTCATCAGCAGCGGCAGAAGCACCGCAGTGCCGAGCGCCTGCACGACGCGGGCGGTGAGCAGCACCTCGAAGGTGGGCGCTGCAGCAGCGATGGCCGTTCCTATGCTGAACAGCGACATGCTCACGACGAAGACAGAGCGAATCCGGAATCGCCGCAGGAGGTAGCCGGTCGTGGGGATGATGACGGCCAACGTCAGGGCATACCCGGTGGTCAGCCATTGCGCTGTGCTCGCGGTGACGCCGAAATCGGTCATGATCGTCGGGAGGGCGACGCCCATAACGAGCTCGGACACGAGGGCGAAGAACGTGGAAGCGGCCAGTACGACGATCGTCGTCAACTGGCTGGCGGTCAGCTTCTCGGGCGCCGCGGTAGCGACGGGTGCGGTGGTGGTCATGATGTCCCGGATCTCTCTCAGAAGATGGCGCGCGTCAGGGCGAGCTGTCGCTCGGGATCGGGTTCTTTACCGTCCGCCTCGATGCGCTCCAGGTAAACCTTCATCATCAGATCACGCCGCAACGCGGAGCGGTCCCGCTGGGCGCGAGCCAGCGCGGCAGGAAGCTCGTCCGCAGTGAGGTCGTTCGTGTACACGGGGCTGCCAGGCTGCTGGCGCCAGGAGTCCGCGATCACGCCTGCGTCGAACGCATCAAACCCGGTCTCCTCGACCAGGCGCATCCCGATGGCGCGCTGAGTGTCGTCATCCGCGGCGATCGGCAGTGCGATCCGGGTCGCCAGGTCCTTCGAGTACGCCTTGTCACGGAAGGACGCGGTGGTGATCGTGTTCCACGCCTTCACGATCGGACGCCCGTACTGCTGCTGAACCCACTCGCTTTCCACCTGCCCGTCCTCGACTGCCTCGATCCGACCGTCACGGAGCGGGAAGTAGTTCGAGGTGTCGATGATGACCGCATCCGCTGGCGCTGTCGCCACCAGATCGGCCACATCTGGCAGCTGGCCGAAGTTGACCGAGACAATCACCACATCAGCGTTCCTCGTGGCATCAGCCGCCCACACCGCCTTCGCACCGGTGCTGAGCGCGGACGCCTCCACCGTCTCCGGTGCGCGCGAGTTAGCGATCGACACGTCGTGTCCTGACCGGGCGAGTCGCTCAGCGAGGATCCGTCCGATGTTGCCTGCTCCGATAATGCCAATCTTCATACTCGATCCTTCGCGTCGTGAGAGAGTAGAGAGAGCAAGGAGACTCTCTCCGCTTAACACTACACGGAGATTGTCTCCACATCACGACAGGAGCTTTCTGCTATGACTGTGACCCCCCGAACTCGCGCCCCGCGATCCGACGCTCGGCGTAATCGACAGCACATCCTGGACGTCGCGCGCAGGCACTTCGCCGAGCATGGCGTTACCGGCTCTCTCGACGCCATTGCCAAGGAGGCAGGAGTGGGTCCCGGCACCCTCTACCGCCACTTCCCTTCGAGAGACGCGCTCCTGGCGGCACTTCTCAGTGCTCGAGACGAAGAGATCGGCGTCCGCAGAGAAGCCATCACCAGCAGTGCAGACGATGCAGGTGACGCACTCGGGCGCTGGCTCGACGCACTAATCGAATGGGCTGGAGCATACAACGGCCTCCCTGAACCTCTCCGCGCCGCGCTGGGAGAGATCACTTCACCCCTGACCTCCACCTGTGAGGGATACGTCATCGTCACCGATGAGTTTCTCTCTCGCGCACAGAACGAAGGGCATGCACGTCGCGATGTCCGCGGCCGAGACCTCTTCCTCATGGCTCTTGCCGTTAGTTGGGCGCGTGGAGCCGCGGTGGCCGACCGCACCTCCGCCGCCGCTATGCTCGACATCCTCCAAGCCGGGTGGGCGACGAAAGGCACAGCCTGACCACGCGGCGAATCATGTCTCAGGTTCCGCCTTTGATCACAAACGACCGTTTGGGGCTCGTTGCCGGAATCCAAGTCGGTCACAATGTCGGAGGGACGTCTGGACCATTGGTGGGGGAGTGAGCCTAGCGGGCAGACTTGAAGTGTGCTGCGGCCGAGCCTGTCCAGCTTCCACACGACGACCTCGTCCCCTCCGCTGAGGCGATCGATCATCTTGTCCAGCTCGGGGCGGCTGGTTCGCGTGCCCGGATTCCATGGTCTCGATAGATACGTTCGCACGCCGTGGCCTACAGGTCCCGGATTGGCAGGGCGGTGTCCTCCTCGGCCGAGCTCAAAGGGCGTGTCCGAGGCGCCTCGTACGATGTCCCTCCCGAATTGTCTTATCAAAGGGCATTTTCCCTTGTTTCTGGGAAGAGTAGGTTGAGACACATTACTGGGACAGTGGGGGAGCGCGAAAACCCGGGTACCAAGGGGTTCTCGTAGCGTCAGCGGGACCGGGCGACTGGGTGGGCAGAGTCCTGTCAAAGGATCCGTTGATGAGACCATTTTGTGTCGGCGAGACTGCTGCGACCAGACCCAAAGCGTAAAGTGGGATAGGCCGGCGACGGGCCGAGCCCACAGGCGGACCCGCGCGCGCCTCAGCTCAAACAGCCCGCCGCCCGGCCTGAAGCTCCTGTTAGTAGCCGTTGAACATGGTGCAGGGGGCATTCGCCCTTGGGGCAGGTTTGGGTTGTTCCAGATTCTTTTCCCGGCTGTACTTCCGAAGGTTCCCGTGCGCTGTCGGATTAAGAACCCAGCACCTTGAGAAGCTCGAACAGGAACTGGCAGCAGCAGATCCAGATCTTGCCCGAGAACTCGCCGGACTTACCCCGTAGCAGGGCAACATCCGGAACCTTGTACCGGGATTGATTGCGGTGCTGCTCTCGGATCTGTCCTGACCTGTCATTCGGCGGCTCGCCTAACCGCCGGCTGCCCTGTCTACTGGTCAAGGCCGCCCGGCCCTGCTCAAGATTTGTCCGGCCTGCCCATACAATTCAAGGCGAGTACGTGCGAGAACAATGAACGCTGCACGGCAATGGGACCGTAGGCCTGGCTCTAACAGCCGTGCGCAAGAGCGCCCCGCTGCCCGCGGATCGAGAGTGGGAACAATGGCAGCCAACAACAACGCCAATCTGGTGTGGAGCATCGCGAACATTCTGCGGGGCACTTACAAACCCGCCCAGTACGGCTCCGTGATCCTCCCTTTCACTATCTTCCGACGCCTGGACTGTGTCCTTGAAAAGACGAAGGACGCTGTACTTCAGGAAGCAGAGGCCAAGAAGGACCTCAACATCCCGCTGGACACCTTCCTGCAGAAAGCATCGGGCCACAGCTTTTTCAACACCTCTAAATTCGACTTCGCCAAGCTCCTCGATGACCCCACCAACATCAAGGCCAACGTCCTCAACTACATCCAGGGCTTCTCTGAGAACACCCGCGACATCTTCGAGCGCTTCGAGTTCTACAAAACACTCGAAAAACTGGACAGCGCCGACCTGCTCTACCACGTCACCAAGGACTTCGCGGCGATCGACCTCCACCCGGAGACGATCAGCAACATCGAGATGGGCCTCATGTTCGAGGAGCTCATCCGCCGCTTCGCCGAAGCCTCCAACGAAACCGCCGGTGAGCACTTCACTCCGCGCGAGGTCATCCAGCTCATGGTCCAGCTCCTGCTGAACTACGACGACGACGTCCTCACTAAGGAGGGCATCGTCCGGTCCATCTACGACCCCACCGCCGGCACGGGCGGCATGCTCACTGTCGCCCAAGAACACCTTCACGGCCTGAACCCCAGCGCCTCCCTGGTCGCTTACGGCCAGGAAATCAACGACGAGTCCTACGCCATCTGCAAGTCGGACCTTCTCATCAAGGGCCAGGACATCTCCAAGATCTCCGTTGGCGACACCCTCGCCAACGATCAGAACATCGGCCAGCAGTTCGACTTCATGCTCTCCAATCCACCGTTCGGCGTGGAATGGAAGAAGATCCAGCCGCAGATCCAGAAGGAGCACGAACTTCACGGCTTCGACGGCCGCTTCGGCCCCGGCCTGCCCCGGGTCAGCGACGGCTCGCTGCTGTTCCTCCTGCATTTGGTCCGAAAGATGCGCCCGGCGCCTGACGGCGGATCCCGCATCGGCATCGTCCTGAACGGCTCGCCGCTGTTTACGGGAGGCGCGGGCTCGGGCGAGTCAGAGATCCGGAAGTACTTGGTCGAGAACGACTTTGTGGAGGCCATCATCGCGCTGCCCACGGACATGTTCTACAACACCGGTATCGCTACCTATGTCTGGATCCTCTCGAACAGCAAGAAGCAGAAACACCCGGAGCGCGTCGGCAAAATCCAACTCATCAACGGCGTCGACTTCTTCCAAAAGATGCGCAAGAGCCTTGGCTCGAAGCGCAAGGAACTTGGCGCCAAGGACATCGCGAGCATCGTCAAGCTCTATGGGGCATTCCAGGACGACGGCGAGACATCCAAGATCTTCCACAACCAGGATTTCGGCTACTCCACCATCGCAGTTGAGCGGCCGCTAAAACTTAACTTTGCCTGCACTCCAGAGCGCATCGACGCCGTGATGGCGCAGAAGCCGGTGGAAAAGCTGTCTGATGACGCCCGGCAGCTTCTGGAGAAGACCCTGATGCGAGTGGGCGAAGGCGACTCCAAGCTCTGGAAGAACCGCGAAGCGTTCCTCAAGGTCCTCAAGTCGGCGCTGGCAAGTGCGGACCTAAAGCTTGGGGCTCCGGTCCTGAAGGCTGTCCTGGCCGGCCTTTCCGAACGCGACGAATCGGCAGACGTTTGCAAAGGACCGAGGGGAACGCCCGAGGCTGACACAGACCTTCGTGACACCGAAAACGTGCCGCTTGGTGTGGACATACAGGACTACTTCGCACAGGAAGTCCTCCCCTATGTCCCCGATGCCTGGATCGACGAATCTAAGACAAAGGTCGGCTACGAAATCCCCTTCACGCGGCACTTTTACAAGTACGTCGCACCGCGTTCTCTTGACGAAATAGATACCGACCTCAACAGGCTCATTGCAGAAATTAGTGCACTTCTCGTTGAGGTTGAAAAGTGACCAGACTCAAGACGTACGCCCACTATAAGGAGTCCGGAATCGAGTGGGTGGGGCGGATCCCGGCGGACTGGGAGACGCGTCCGCTCTTCGCCGTGGTACGTGAAAATGTTGCTTCCAACAGGGCTGGTGCTGAAGACAACCTGTTATCTCTCAGTTATGGACGAATCGTACGTAAAGACATTGGGGGCACTGACGGGCTTTTACCAGCTTCCTTCGATACCTACCAGATCATCAACCGTAACGACCTCGTCCTCCGTCTAACGGATCTTCAGAACGATAAGCGGAGTCTTCGTTCCGCCATCTCGCCGGAACGCGGAATCATCACATCCGCCTACTTGGCGGTGACACCAACACATATAAGGCCCGGCTTCTTGAGTTATCTCCTGAGAGCTTACGACCTGCAAAAGGTGTTCTACGCAATGGGCGGTGGTCTGCGCCAGTCCATGAAGTTCTCTGACATGAAGTGGCTTCCGGTAGTTCTTCCTCCGGAGCCATTACAGGAAAAAATCACAGAGTATCTCGACCAAGAAACAGCCCAGATCGATGATCTCATCGTCAAACAGCAGCAGCTCATCGAACTGCTAAGCGAGGAACGACAGGCCCTCATCACGCACGCGGTAACCCGAGGTTTAGACCCCGCTGTCTCCACAAAGCCGACAGGGATCCCTTGGTTCGGCGACATACCAGCCCACTGGACCGCCAGCCGCCTGAAATTTGCCGTCAGACGCATCCAGCAGGGGGTTAGTCCTCAAGCGGATGGAGTCCCGGCCAGCTCCGGCTCCTGGGGCGTCCTCAAGTCTGGATGCGTGAACGGTGGAGTCTTCAAGGAGAATGAGAACAAGCAGCTTCCAGGCGACTTCGTAATCGACCCGGCCATCGTAGTTAAAGTCGGAGACCTGCTGGTCTCGCGCGCATGCGGATCGCCGAAACTCGTTGGTTCCGCCGCACGAGTCAGAAGCTTGGATTCGAATTTGATTCTCTCCGACAAGACGTTCCGGTTTACGTTAGAGCCAGACATGGACGACGACTTCCTCGAATGGTTTCTCAACTCTCACCCGTACCGGGAGCAGGTTGAAGGCAGCATTAGCGGAGCCGATGGGCTCGCGAATAACATCTCAACGACCGCTCTCAAGAACATTCAGCTTCCCCGTCCACCGAAAACTGAACAAGCTAGAATCGCCCGAGAACTTCGTCTAAAGACCGATGTGCTAGCCCGGCTGGATAGTGCGGCACGAAAGACAATCAATCTCCTGCATGAACGACGCGGGGCCCTCATCTCTGCCGCCGTTACGGGCAAAGTAGTCGTTGGCCTTTAGTCGAGACCGAAAGGCCATCCACCTGCACTAATAGGATTCCAGAAGCAGGTAACACACCACATCCTTGTGCAGCCCGGCGCAAGCAATTTTTGGGGGAGAGCAAACCATATGGCGCAGCACAAAGAAGTGATATTTGAGGAAGAGATGTGTCAGGCCCTGGCAGCCGCGGGTTGGATTTACGAGCCTCACCGTAAATCCAATGAGCTGTACGACGCCACTCGCGCGCTCATCCCGGAAGACGTCTTCGCCTGGCTCGCCGACACCCAGCCGGAGCAACTGACAAAGGTACTGAAATCAAAAGAATCTCCTGGCGAGCAGGAAACCGCCAAACGGCTTTTGCTTGACCGGCTCTGCAAGGTTCTAGACAAGCCTGCGACCAAGGAAGCGGGCATGTTGTCCGTCCTGCGCGCAGGGTTCAAGGACGTTGCGGCAAAGTTCGAGATGTGTCAGTTCAAGCCCGCCATGGGTCTGAATCCCGAAACTCTGGAACGGTACGGCAAAGTGCGCCTGCGCGTCCTCCGCCAGGTGCACTACTCCACGGTCGACACCAAGAAGAGCATCGACCTGGTCTTGTTCGTCAACGGCTTGCCGGTCGCGACGATAGAGCTTAAGACGGATTTTACGCAGAACATCAACGACGCCGTCGAACAGTACCGCAGGGACCGGCTGCCACGGAACGGTAAGAACAAGGACGAGCCGCTGCTGTCCTTTGGCCGGCGTGCCTTGGTGCACTTTGCTGTCAGCAATGACGAAATCCAGATGACCACGGAGCTCAAGGGCAAAGAAACCTACTTCTTGCCGTTCAACCTCGGTAACGATGGCCACGCGGGAAACCCGGTCAACCCCACGGGGTCGGCAACCAGCTATCTTTGGGAGCAGGTGCTCCAGCGCGACTCGTGGCTGAACATCATCGGCAAGTTCCTGCACCTTCAGATCAGCGACAAGACCAACCCGGTCACGGGAGAGCGAGAAGTCCGCAAGTCACTGCTTTTCCCTCGCTACCATCAGTGGGACGTCGTCAACCAGCTCATCGAGGCCGCACGAGCTGAGGGGCCCGGGCACCGCTACCTCGTTCAGCACTCTGCCGGTTCCGGAAAGACCAACTCCATTGCCTGGACCGCGCACCAGCTCAGCGCCCTGCATAACGCTCATGATCAGAAGATTTTTGACTCCGTGATCGTCGTGACGGACCGGACCGTCCTGGACTCCCAGCTGCAGGACGCGATTTACCAGATTGAGCACAAGTCCGGTGTCGTTGTCCCAATCCGTGGCAATGCCGGCTCGAAGTCTGCCGAGCTCACCGCGGCGCTGGTCGCACGGACACCAATCATCATCGTCACTATCCAAACCTTCCCGTTTGCATTGAAAGCGATCGCCGAATCCCAAGCGTTGAAGGGCCGCAACTTCGCAATAATCGCGGACGAAGCACACTCCTCGCAGACCGGCTCCACCGCCAACAAACTCAAGAAGGTGCTTTCCGCAGAGGAGCTAGCGGACGTCAACGACGGCGGCGAGTTCGACATTGAGGCCTTCCTGGCCGCCGAAATGGCCGAGCGTGCGGACGCCAAAAACATTAGCTACTTCGCCTTCACCGCCACACCAAAAGCCAAAACCCTGGAGCTGTTCGGCCGCCAGGGCCCGTACGGGCCGCCACAGCCCTTCCATTTGTATTCCATGCAGCAGGCCATCGAGGAGCGTTTCATCCTGGACGTGTTGCAGAACTACACCAGCTACAAGGTGGCCTACCAGCTCACGCACGAGGGTCGAGACTACGACTCGGACGATACCCAGGTGGAAAAGTCAGAGGCACTGAAGTCTCTGATGAAGTGGGTGAAACTACACCCGTACAACATCAGCCAGAAGGTCCAGGTGATCGTGGAGCACTTCCGCGAGAACGTCTCCTGGCGACTGGCCGGCAAAGCCAAAGCCATGGTTGTTACCGGTTCCCGGAAGGAAGCCGTGCGGTACAAAATCGCTATCGACAAGTACATCAGCGACGCCGGCTACACCGGATTGGGAACGATGGTCGCTTTCTCGGGCGAAGTAACCGATGACGAGTCCGGACCCGAACAGTTCACTGAACTGAATATGAATCCGAGCCTGAAAGGCCGGACACTCGCTGAGGCGTTCTCCACCGACGAGTACAAGATCATGCTGGTCGCTAACAAGTTCCAGACTGGCTTTGATCAGCCGCTTCTGGTTGCTATGTATGTGGACAAGAAACTCTCGGGCGTCTCAGCGGTCCAGACGCTGTCCCGGCTGAACCGGACGGCCATCGGCAAGGACCAGACGTTCGTGCTGGACTTCGTTAACGAGCCGGCCGAGATACTCGCTTCGTTCCAGCCGTACTTCCGTGAGGCTGCGCTAGAAGATGTTTCCAATCCAAATGTGGTGCACGACCTACAGGCCAAGCTCGACGCCGCCCAGATCTATTTGGAGTCTGAGGTGGACGGGCTCGTGAAGTCATACGTGTTGGAGGCCGGAAACAACGCACTGTCCAGCTGGGTAGCCCCCGCGAAATCTCGCTTCAACACCCGTTACAACGAAGCCGTCGCCGGCGCTGACAAGGCCGCCCAGGACGAGCTGGACCTGTTCAGGAAAGATCTCGGCTCCTTCGTCCGCGCCTACGACTTCCTCTCCCAGATCTACGACTACGCCGACAGCGATCTGGAAAAGCGCGCGATCTACTACAAGCACCTCTTGCCGGTGCTCCGGGTAAACGATGCCAAAGTTGCGCTAGACCTCTCTGGCGTTGTGCTGGCTAAGTACGCGCTGAAGGACAAGGGCGAAGCGCAACTCCAGCTTTCCGGCGAAGGCGAGCTGCTGAAGCCGCTGACGGACCCGGGAACCGGCCAGGCAAAGGATCCCGTTCTTGTTACCTGGGAGGAGGTTATCCAGCAGGCAAACCTTCCTTTCGAAGGTGAGGAACTCGACGCCGTAGCCCACTTCGTTGAGGGCGTCCGCCGGGAGCTCGTGAAGAACGAGACGTTGCAAAAGCAAGCCCAGAACAACTCCCGCAGCCACTTCGGCAGCAGCCCTCATCTGGAGAAGGCAGTCAGTGACGCCGTTACCAACTCCATGGACAGCCACTACAACCTGAGTCTCCAAGCTCTGGGAGATAAGACCAAGATGCAGGCCTTGCTCAAAATGCTAAGCGAGTTAGTTTACGAGGAGTTGCAGGGGTAGGACGGACGGCACTGGCCGGACACCTCGGAATTTAAGTGCCTGTCTGGAAGTCGCGGCCGGAGTAGGCCGTCCCGGCCGCGACTTCCACCACGAGCGTGAGCGTCACTCCGACCCTGCACCTTTGACCGCTGCCAGCCGCGGAGGCTGCCGGGCTACCCGGCCCCGCAGCTAGCAGGCCACGGCCGCGGAAACCGGACGCACTGATCCATGGGTGATTCGCGTTGACTGACAACAGAAGAATGCCCCGCACCTGATCTGAACAGGTCGAGGCATCCTTCCATTGATAATTCTACCGAATACCCGCCGGCTTACGGGCGTACCAGTGGCCCTAGAATCGGGAGCGGTAGCTTCGAGCGGACAGAATATGAGGAGTCGACTTGTGATACCTAAAGGTCTAGGTCTCGGACTGCCGGCACGCGTCAAGCCGCGAACCCAGAAAGCTAAGGCATGACATCTTATTGGCGACCAGACGCGCCCGCGAACCTCGTAGAACTCGCTGTCGGGAAGTGCCTCATTGCGGAGATGGACCAAGATCGCTGGACTACTCTCGCGCAGCTTACGGGCACAAAAGACCAAATTTACACGCATCCCCGGCTGCTCCGAGCGCTGCGCTTCGGTGACGATGACTACGACGGACATGTCTACGACATGGTTCCCATAATCCTTGGTGCTGAGGTGACCTGGGGCGAGCCACATTCGTCTCAGGACGTTCAGACACGCTTTCCAAGGCTCGCAATGGTCACCGACTTCCTCGACCTGCCAGCATGGCTAGCCCTCAACGAGTCCGACCTCTACGAGAGGTTGTTTTCTGACGATGGCAATGAAGCAACTCTGCCGGACGGAACGGTACTGTCCGAGGCCGAAGCGATCGCTGTGCGTTTAGGTGTCGCAGAGATGCGAAGGCAAGTCGAACGTATTAGACGCGACTATGCCAGCGACCCGGAAGCGGCGATCGGCCAAGCCAAGGAGTTGATCGAGAGTACCTGCAAAACGATTCTCGATATCACAGGTGACAGTGACGAAAAACATGACGTCCCCGCCCTGGTGAAACAGACTCTCCTGCACCTTGGGCTGGACCCGAGCCAAGTTGTCTCAGGTCCAGATGAACGGGCTGCAAAACGCCTTCTTGGCGGGGTTGCAAGCATCCTGACCGGCGCTGCCGAGCTGCGAAACGCACGCGGAACCGGTCACGGCCGCAGCGGGGCCGATCTCGTTAATGCATCTGTCGCTCGGATGGCTGTCGGCGTCGTGCTGCCAGCGGTGATCTTTCTCATTGAGAGTTGGGAAGCTCTTGCGGCGATGCCGTCCGAGCCGCCCCTGGCCGACAGCGGACCCGTGATTGCCACAAGAGTCGGCGGGACGATCCGACACGAAACATATGGAGAGGGACAAGTCCTGAATTCCGAAGCCACCCGCCATGGAACAGTCGTAAGCGTCGACTTCGGTCCAAGGATTGGAAAACGCCGCGTCCTGATCCATTGAAAGTGATGAATCGTTTAAGGGCGGGCGCACCGGCGAGGATGAGTGGGACCAGCGACAACCTTCTCCCCGGGGCCAAATAGGGTTGACATCTTCATCGGCCCTTCTCCGGCAGAATGGGCTGCATGTGCGGCAGATACGTGATGTCCAAGGCCACGGGGGACCTTCTGAGCCACTTTGAGGCGAAGGAGGTGGAGGGGAGCTTGCCGCCGCCGAGCTGGAATGTGGCGCCGACCCAGAGTGTGCCCATTGTTGCTGAGCGTTTGAATGAGGGCACAATTGACCGGCATCTCCTCATTGCCCGTTGGGGTCTGGTCCCGTCCTGGGCAAAGGACGTCAAGATCGGCTCCAAGCTGATCAACGCCCGCAGCGAGTCAATCCTGGAGAAGCCATCCTTCCGGAAGGCTGCCGTGAAGCGCCGGGCAATCGTGCCGGCCGAGGGCTACTACGAGTGGCAGAAGACCGAGGATGGGAAGAAGATCCCAAACTACCTGTACTCGGAGAAGGAGCCCTTGTTGGGCTTCGCCGGCCTGTACGAGTGGTGGGCTGACCCGTCCTTGCCGGAGGATGACCCGGAAAGATGGCTGCTGAGCTGCACCCTGCTTACTACGACGACGCAGGACGCGCTGGGTCATGTCCATGACCGTTCCCCGGTCATCATCCCGAGGGACCGGTTCGCGGAATGGTTGGACCCGGATCTTACTGACAAGGACGACATCCAGCACTTGCTGGACTCTTTGCCGGAAACGACCCTGACACCTCGGATTGTCAGCCCTCGGGTCAACAGCGTGCGCAACAATGGCCCGGAGCTCATCGAGCCGGCCGAGCCTGCGGCCAAATAGACTCATGCGGTGATACTCACCGGCACTATTACCAACCCGGATGGCAGCTACAACCACATCGAGGCCGAAGGCGACACCTACGAAGAAGCGCGGGAAAACCTCTACGCGCTTCTGGAGGAGGGGCAAAACCTCATAGTGATCCGCACGGACCGCTAACCCGCGTCAAGCCGGTCCGGCAGGACGACGTCGGCTGGGGATAGCTCCGGCCGAGCCCTGAGTATGCGCAAGGTGTGGCGGAAGGACCTCCCGGACCATGCGGTGTCGGCGGAGACCTCAACCACCATGGGTTCCACGAGTGTCAGGGCCACGGGTTCCTTGTCCCGGTTGAACCTGTCCAGGGCCGTACCTTTCACGATGGCCGGCCAAGGATGCTGATCCTTCGGTGGCTGCAGCCATCGCGCCAGTTCCCGGCTTTCCCTCGTCTTTAGTGGTGTGGACCGCCCGACGATTCGCAGCTCGCCGTCCAGGATCAGGCCGGCGACGACTTCTGAAGGTTGGGTGATCGGCCCGATCACAGCACCGCAGATGATGTCCAATGTTTCTCTGTGCTTGAGCTTCAACCAGGAACGGACGCCGGGCGTGTATGGCTGGTTGAGGCTTTTAATGACCAGCCCCTCGATCCCGGTATGCGGCAGCTCTTCGAGCCACTGCTCCGCTACCTCGCGGTCGGTGGTGGTGGGGGAGAGGGACAACGGCGGTTCCCAGCCCGTGGCGAGTTCTTCCAGGAGCGCCCGCCGGCCGCTCAGAGGCAGGTCCCTTGCGTCGTGCCCGGCCACGGCCAGGACATCAAAGGCAACGTAGTTGGCAGGCGCTGCCGTGACCAGCCCTGGCACGGTTTTTGGTCCTGCCCCCAGGCGCTGCTGCAGGGCGTCGAAGTTCAGCCGGCCCTGGCTCCAGATCACGGCTTCGCCGTCGATCACGCATCCCGGTGGGACGGCCGCAGCGACCGCTGAGCAGAGTTCAGGGAAGTACCCCGAAAGTTCCTTCCCTTGCCGGGACCACAGTGTGGCGCCGTGGTCATCCCTGACTGCAACACATCTATACCCATCCCACTTGGGCTCAAACAGCAGAATTCCGTGTGATGCGTCACCGGGTGGCATCTTGGCGATAGAGCGGGCCAGCGCGACTTTCACCGGCGGGGCGAGCCCAGCCGGCAGCCCGGCTATGTGGTCCATGGCCCTACGCTACGCAGGACCTTGCTTAGCTGTCAGTGATGGCCTCCAGCACCCACTGTTCAGCGAGGGGTTCGCGGCGCAGTTCAAAGGTCCGCAGCTGCGAGTCCGAGCCGCCGAGACGAACCTGAACACGCCAGTGTTCAATATCGACGACGTTCCCGACGCCTACGGGGACGCTGCGGCGGGTCTCCCACCAGGAGTCCCTGGTGAACCAGTGGACAGGTTCTTCGGTGACGGCCCAGATGCGTCCGTCGTAGCGGACGGCCAGGGGAGTGCCGGCCTTAGTGAAGCGGACGTCCACCGGGGCGTTGAGGGTGGGGGCTTCCGGGGTGATGGTCATGTGCTTGGTGTCTTCCTGGGTGGTGCAGAGGTTTGGCTAGGAGGCTTTGACGAGGGGGAGTTCGTCCCAGTGGGTGGTGTATCGGGGGGAGAGCATGTCCCGTTTCATGGTCCAGTCCGGTCCGCCGCGGATCCCGCCGTGGCCCAGGCCGATGGACCCGCGGCCGTACCGGCGGGTGACGTCCTCCAGCAGGGTTCCGATGTGCCGCTCCTCGTGGGGGTTCTCGAACAGTGACAGCGGGGCCTGGTTGCCGCTGGGGCGCAGGTCGGTGACCATGATTCCCGCCCTGGCGTACCGGACGCCTTCGACAACCCGGGGCAGCAGGGCGTGGCCGGCTTTGGTCAGGATCACCGGATCAGCGGTGGGCATCGGCAACGGCACGCACACCGACGGGTACGAGGTGTCTTTGGGGTTGAAATGCGAGGTTCCGGCGAACGCGGTCAGGACCTTGGCCTGCAGCGCGTGTTTAGCCAGCCGCGCCGAGGCCTGCTGCCCATACACACTCATCACCTGCCGAATCCCAGCGGCGGTAGTGATGGGTTTGGCGAACGAGCGGGAGAAGATCAACTGGTCCCGCCCGATCCGTTCCTCTTCCATGGGGATACAGGGGGTTCCCTGCAGTTCCAGGACGGTACGCATCATCACGACGTTGAACTTGTCCCGAATCGCGACCGGATCGGCCCGGACCAAGTCAGCGATGGTGAAGATGCCCATCACGTTCAACCGCCTGGTCAGCCGACCGGCGATGCCCCACACCTCGTCTACCGACAGCCGGTCCAGCAGTGCCTCCCGCTCCGATGCGGGGACGGAGTCCCAGTGGCACACCCCCGCAAAGGCCTTGTTGTTCTTCGCCCACTTATTGGCCAGCTTTGCCAGGGTCTTCGTCGGTGCGATCCCGACGCAGACCGGCACGCCGACGTTCCGCCGGACGGCCGCTTTCATCGCCCGGCCCATTGCTAAAAGCTCTGCAGGGGAGCCTTTGACGCCGAGGAAGGCCTCGTCGATGCTGTAGACCTCCAGCCAGGCCGAGTACCGGCCCAGCAGCTCCATCACGCGGGAGCTGATATCGCCATACAATTCGTAGTTGCTGGAAAGTGCGATCAGGCCCCATTCCTTCGCCCGCGGGGCGAGCTTGAACCAGGGATCTCCCATGCCGATGCCCAAGGCCTTGGCCTCGGGGGAGCGGGTGACAGCGCAGCCGTCGTTGTTGGACAGCACGATGACGGGTTTTCCTTCCAGCGAAGGGTTGAACGCCCGTTCGGCGGAGGCGTAGAAGCAGTTCACATCTACGTGAGCGATCTGCGGCATATGCCGCATCAATGCTGGCTTAGACATAATGCAAGCACCGGACGGCCGTCCCCCAAATGCTGAGATCGGCCAGCGCCGGGACTTCGATATCGGGGTAGGCCGGGTTCTCTGCCTGGAGGATCACCCCTGTCGGGGTGATCCGCAGCCGCTTGATCGTTAGCTCACCGTCCAGGACCGCGACGACCACGGAGCCGTCGCGCGGCTCCAGGGCCCGGTCCACGATCAGCTCGTCGCCGTCGCTGATCCCGGCCCCTTCCATCGACTCCCCGGACACCCGCACCACGTAGGTGCTGGTGACGTCCTTGATCAGGTGCGCGTTCAGGTCGATCCGGCCATCGAAGTAGTCCTGTGCCGGCGACGGAAACCCCGCAGCGACCGGCACCGGAGAAACCAGCACCGACAAGAACGAAACGCCCGCATCTATCACACGGGGACCGACAATCACGCTCACGACTCGCCTTTATTCGAATATTTGTTCGATAGCTTTCAGTGTAGACCGTGGCTACGACAGAGCAAGAAAGACCACCCAATTGCATCCGATGCAGGATGCAGCCCGTCGTTGCCTGGGTGGGTGGGGGCCGCTGCCCACAGCCGGGGGACAATTCCGTCCGGGTTATCCACCGCTACGACTGCCGAAGGGAGCTTCCCCATGGCTCCCGAAAATCCAGCCGTGGATAACCCGAATTGCCCCCAACCGTGGACAGGACCGGCGCCGAGTGCCGTTCACCAAAGTCGGACAGACGGCGGGCACTCCGCGGCTGGGCGGCGGGCTCGCACTGGTTTCCGCTGCGCTTCAACCAGATGATGGGCGTCCGCTGGCGCGGCCGGCTGTTGGGTCCAGGGTGTGCCGTCGCAGAGCTCCGGACCCCCTGAACCTGGTGTGTCTACGACGTTTTTTGGCTGCTGTCCTTCGGATTGTACGTGCCCGCTCCGGCCCCTCTAGCCCCTCCTTCGTCGGGGCCTGCGGCCCGGAAATTCTTCTCCGGCGCTCGTTCCTCGCTGATTTCCTCCGAAGATTTTCCGTGCCTTGCCCTGCGGGTAGACGGGACTCCACGGGCACAGCTCCGCAAGCTTCGCCAGCAGCCAAAAAACAACGGGGGGGAGAGGGGAGCTGGCCGGTCACCTTTGGTCGCCCCACCCACCCAACTTCTCGGCAAGAAGGAGCAACACTATGAACGCAGTATCGAAGAAGACGGTGACCTTGGAGGACACCGGGGAGATCATCGAGGGCGTGACCGTACTGGGCGATTACCACCTGAACGGCGGCCACGAATGGATGGAACTCATCGAAGAACACGGCTGGGCCGTGCTCTCCAGCTGGGGCCACGACGGCTGGGACCTGGGCCAATGGCCCTACGTCATGGTCGCCGCCACGCGGACCGCTGACAGCATCGGCAACCTGTTCGGTGTCGCCACCTATTGCGAGGGTGACGTGACCTGCACCTTCTACCGGACCAAGGCCCGGCAGTGGGACGCGATCAGCGAGCACGCCTTCACCTACTGGAAGAACGGGCAGGCACACGGCCCGGACGACCTGCCCGAAGCCGCCGCGGAACTTCCAAGCCGGTATCGGATGCCCTACGCGGTCCACGCCGCCTAACCACCCAAATCCCTTGCCGGGCGGAAATCCGCCCGGCAAGGCCCCGGTCCCACACAAAGGAACAGCCATGAACGAGCCAAACCGCACCACGGAAAACACGGCGCAGACCGTTGTTTTCCTCGAAACCCTTGCCGCCCTCGTGGAAAAGTCCCCCGAGTCCTACAGCGCGGACGCCTCCAAAGACCTCGCCGCGCACATCCGCGGCATGGCAGAAGCCGTCACCACGGACGGTCGCGTTGACCCCGCACTTCTGGACACCACCCGCCAGTACGCTGCGCTGGACTGGCACAACGAGCTAGTAGCCGTCCTCTTCGCGCCACAGCACAGGCCAAAAATGCACTAGCCCCACCCCGGCAACCCAAGAGCACCCACTTACTCAGGCGAGTAGGTGGGTGCTCTTCTTTGTGCCCCCAGGGACCTTGCCGAAGTGCTGGCGGTCCGCCGCAGGTGGCCGGCCTGGGAGTGTGGTCGCCGGCGGCGGACCGCCGTTCCCGCCCAAGACCCGCAAAGAGCACCTGATGCCGGGCGGCAAGCCTTTCAGAAGGCCGACATGGACGCATCCGGGGAGCTGGAGGGAAGTGCATGCTCGCGGGGCTCGCACTGGTTTCCGCTGCGCTTCAACCAGATGATGGGCGTCCGCTGGCGCGGCCGGCTGTTGGGTCCAGGGCGTGCCGTCGCAGAGCTCCGGACCCCCTGAACCTGGTCTGTCTACGACGTTTTTTGGCTGCTGTCCTTCGGATTGTACGTGCCCGCTCCGGCCCCTCTAGCCCCTCCTTCGTCGGGGCCTGCGGCCCGGAAATTCTTCTCCGGCGCTCCTTCGTCGCTGATTTCCTCCGAAGATTTTCCGTGCCTTGCCCTGCGGGTAGACGGGACTCCACGGGCACAGCTCCGCAAGCTTCGCCAGCAGCCAAAAAACAACGGGGGGAGAGGGGAGCTGGCCGGTCACCATTGGTCGCCCCACCCACCCAACTTCTCGGCAAGAAGGAGCAACACCATGAACGACTTCATCAAATTCACCGGCCCGGCCGACGTCCTGGCCTTCATCCCGCACACGCTCGGCTTTGCCCCGCAGGAATCCTTCGTCGCGATCACCATGCAGGGAAACAAGATCGGCGCCACGCTTCGCGTCGACGCCCCGTTCGGGCTGGAACCGGCGAACTTCGCCCAGACCACCGTCAGCTACCTGACCGCCGACGAAGCGGCCACCGGCAGCCTGCTGGTCATCTACACCGACGAGAACACGCCAGGAAAACCGCAACCCTACTCGGACCACGTAGAAGCGCTGCGCACCGAACTGGAAACCGCGGGGATGCCCCTGCAAGACGCATGGCTGGTGACCTCCGCGCTGTGGCGAAACTACCACTGCACGGACACCAGCTGCTGCCCGAACCAGACGCTGGATGCCATCACCACCAGCAACGGCAACGCCGCCCTGATCTACCGGGGGAGCGCCGTCCACGGATTCACTGCACCGGCACCCTTCGCCGGGGATGAGACCGCCCGCGACGCCATTGCCGCGCACAAGCCTGACGGGTGGCCCGAGGACTTGGAAGCCTGCCGCGCCGCATGGGCCAAGGTGCTCGACGATCCCAAGAGCTTGACCACCCAGACCGCGCACGAGCTGGCAGGAGCTTTGCAGCACCCGACCATCCGGGACTACATGATGGGGGACATCATCACCCACGCCCCCGATCAGTTCACTTCCGTCATGCTGGGCGTCTTCCTCACCCGCCCGGACTGGGCCCGGGTGGACACCGCCCAGGAAGTCGCCTTCGAGCTGATGAAGGCAACGCCCGAAGGGCAGCGCGCCCCGATGCTGTGCCTGATCGGCTGGCTGGAATGGCTCAAAGGAAAGTCCAGCTTCGCCGCCCGGTACTTCAAACTCGCACTGGACGACGTCGCCGAATACCGGCTGGCCGAACTACTGGCTGAACTGGTCAACCGTGGCCTGCTGGCAGACTGCACACGAGACCCGAAAAAGGCCTACAACCGCCAGCTGAGCCGCTAACGGACAGGCCGGGCCCCACCCAGGGGTCCGGCCTTCCCCCTCGAAGCTTTCCCAGGTGCGCGGCGGCCTCCCCCGCTAGCGCTCCGCCGGCCGCGATAACGCTGCCGCGGGCGCAGCCACTTCCAGCCAACCCGCAGAAACTGCCACTACTGTGAAAGGACACAAGCAGTCCCACAGCAGGCAAGGAAACAGGCGTGGCCGACGAGATACGCATGACCGAGGACGACGCCGTCGCCCCCGACGCGAGCCCCATCGAAGACTTCCTGGAGCTGCGCCTGCTCACCGCCGGCCCACCAACCGGCCCCGTAGACTTTCCCCTGGAAGACCACCGGCTCGACGAGCCGTAACCGAATGCAGCGCTGACGCTGCACCCCAGATTTCCTTTTGCCGAGGAAAACCATGAAGGGCCGGCACTCAACGTGCCGGCCCTTCATCATGCCCGCCGCCCTGCAGAATGAAGGCGCCACAGCGCCACGGCCGCGAGACTGTTCAGGAAGGCGATAAAGAGGTCGCCGGCAGCAGGCCGGCCAACAACAACATCCACAGCCACCAGCACCACCGATCCGAAGGCGGCCGCGGTGAACACCAAAGCGAGGACCCGGAGTGCCCGCGGTGACTTCATTGCGCTGCCGCGCCCAGCCTCACTGCCGCGGCCCGAATATGGAGCTGGATCGCTCATGCCCCCACCCTACTCAGGGAAGTGCATGCTCGCGGGGCTCGCACTGGTTTCCGCTGTGCTTCAACCAGATGATGGGCGTCCGCTGGCGCGGCCGGCTGTTGGGTCCAGGGCGTGCCGTCGCAGAGCTCCGGACCCCCTGAACCTGGTGTGTCTACGACGTTTTTTGGCTGCTGTCCTTCGGATTGTACGTGCCCGCTCCGGCCCCTCTAGCCCCTCCTTCGTCGGGGCCTGCGGCCCGGAAATTCTTCTCCGGCGCTCGTTCCTCGCTGATTTCCTCCGAAGATTTTCCGTGCCTTGCCCTGCGGGTAGACGGGACTCCACGGGCACAGCTCCGCAAGCTTCGCCAGCAGCCAAAAAACAACGGGGGGAGAGGGGGGGCTGGCCGGTCACCTTTGGTCGCCCCACCCACCCAACTTCTCGGCAAGAAGGAGCAACACCACATGAACGCAACACCCACGCTTGAAATGCTCGACCCGGCCACCCTGACCGTGGACATCAACGTCCGCAAGGACGCCGCCCTGACCGCTGACTTCGTCGCCAGCATCAAGGAACACGGCGTGATGGAACCGGTGATCGCCCACCGCAAGGACGACGGCACGGTGCACGTCCTGATGGGCCAGCGCCGCACCCGCGCGGCCGTCGAAGCCGAACGGCCCCTCATTCCGGTCCTGCTCATCGAATCGCCCGAGGAAGCCGAGCGCATCGTGACGCAGGTCGTGGAGAACATCCAGCGCGCCGAACTGACCGAAGCGGACGAGGCCGATGCCTACCACCAGCTGTCCCTGATCGGCGTCTCGGCGGCCGCGATCGCCAAGAAGACCGGCCGGACCAAGGACAAGGTCGAAAACGCGCTCAAAGCCAAGGCATCCACCACCGGGACCAAGGCCCTCGAGAGCGGCTACACCCTGGACATGGCCTTGGTGATGACCGAGTTCGAGGGAGACCAGGACGCCATCGAGGAACTCGAATCCGTGATCCGGGACGAGCCGCAGTACTTTGACCACATCGCCCAGAAGCTCCGGGACGGCCGGGAATCCAAGGCCCAGCTTGCTGCGCTGATCGAGGAACTTATCGCCCAGGGGAAGGCCATCGTTGAAGATGCAGGGCACTACGCCGACGAGGAGAACCTGTATGTCTCAGCGGCCAAGCGGGCCGACGGGGAACCGGCCACCGACGAGGACGCCAACGCCTACGTGATCAGCACCAACTACCGGGGTGAACACCGGGCCGAGCCTGTCATCTGCGACTGGAAGGAACTGGGCTTCGCCCCAAAGTACGAACGCTACAACGGCGGCGGGACGCAGGCCCAAAAAGGCCCGATGACCGAGGAACAAAAGGCCGAGCGGAAAACCCTGATCGCCAACAACAAGGCCATGGAATCAGCGACCAAGGTCCGCCGCGAGTTCGTCAAAACCCTGCTGGCCCGCAAGCAGGCACCCAAGGGCTGGCAGTACTTCACCGTCCATGCCATCACCCACCACTCCGAAACCGCCAGCGGCTACGACGGGAAGGTCGCCGCTGAAATGGTCGGTGCCAAGGTCGAAGAATCCAACCGGTGGGGATGGAACCCGCTCCGGGACCACGTCGCCAAAACCGAGGCACGGCCCGAGTTCTCACTGATCGCGCTGGTCTGCGCAGGGTATGAAAAGACCATCGCCAAGGACTCGTGGCGGTCCCCAAGCCAAACGCACCGGGACTACCTGAACCAGCTGGTCACGTGGGGATACACCCCCATCGAAGTCGAAAGCATCATCCTCGACGGCCAGAAGCCAGCCGAGGACGACGCCGCCGCATAAATACCTTTGCCGGGCGGAAACCCCGCCCGGCAAGACCCCCGACCACTCACCACCAAAGGGCCGGGAACCTTCCAGAAGTCGGGCGGTCCGCCGCCCAGGGCGAACCACAGCAACCAATCACTAGCGGCGGACCGCCGATCAACGCACCCTTTCCCACGCACCACCCAGGTGCCGCGCTACCCCGGGGACAACGACGCACCTAGGCAAGCTGCAGGCACCACCGCCAACATTCAGCTAGGCTGAATCCGTAGATTTCCTTTGCCGAGGAGAACGCAGAAGGGCCGGCTCGTTGAGCCGGCCCTTCTTGTGTCCCCAGGACAACTGAGTGCCAGGGGTGTAGCTAATCAATCAGCCCGGAACATTCCGGGGATCGTTACCGTAACTGTTCTTGGAACCGATCTGGCCGTCCTGGTTCTTGATCACGTGCTCGACCTTGTCCGCCTGGGCAGCTTCCCGGCCGGCGGCTTCCGCTTCGGCCTTGGTGCCGTAGCCGGCACCGAACGCGCGGTCAGTACCCTCGCGCTTGTTCTTCCACTGGCCGTCCTCGTAGTACGTCTCAATGTCACCCTGAGCCATTGCATACTCCCTCTGCCGTTCCGGATACTGACACCCGCTGCAAAGCGCGGGTAGCGAAAAGCCCCGCAACACGATGAAGTGGCGGGGCCTCCCTGGCAACCACTCCGCCTGATGGGGGCCAGGCGGAGAAGCTGACACCAACCTAATAGAAAGCATGCTTACTGTTCAAGTTGCCGCGCCCAAGACCGCCTGCCGAAATCACGGCCGGTTTTCCCATGGTTTAGTCCCCAACGCCGCCGACGCACCTATTTCCGGGGCCGGTGTTCTTTTAGCAGGGACGACACTAATTCACTGGGGGAGTGGACTCTCCAGGGCATCTCACCAGCGGTCCCGGGACTGGCTTTTCAGGCACATGGGGGCCGCCGTCGTGGCGAACCAGCGGGGATGACCACAGTCGCCGGCGGCGAAACTCGCCGACCGTTCCCGATGTCGAGCGCAATCTTTTGCTCGAGAAGGCGCTGCCCCCGATATATAGAGTGTCGTCTCTAGAATTGCCCTATGAGCAGTAAGCCACGCACCGTCGAAGCCGTTCGGACCGAGATCCTTTCCGCGATTGCCGAGGTCCGTGCAGCCGCGCTGTTGGGCCGGGATGAGCAACGAGCCCGTACCGCCGACTGGCTCGACGGGTTGTTCGCCGGCGTCTTTGATCGGCGCGGTCTGCGCGAGGCCTCAGCCCAGGGCCTCACCCTGTATCGCGGCGGCATGGGCTCATTCAGGGACGTGGGTTATGCAGCTGCAGGACACGCCGTTGACCGTCTGCACGCTGCCCTACAGCGAGGCCGGTCCTGGTTCCTGCGCAACTCCTGATCAACACATCCTGGCCCGCGGCGGGCCTTGTGCAGAGGACTTCTGACATTCCGTCCAGACGACTCCGGAACGACAATGACAGTAACTGTCGTTTTCAGAAGCTGAGTGCACAGACTTCCCCATGGTTCCAGGGTCTGCGCATATGACTTCTGAACTCTGGCCGGTCGATACATCCCTGCACTAAGGTGCTTTTGTTCGGTACTCCTGTTCCCAAGAGGAGGCAGCCATGGATGCCGATCCAGATCGCATTGTTGCGGAGGGGCAGCTGACGATGTCGGACGCCGCATGGGAACAGGCCAGGATTCGAGCTTCCGTGATCAGTTCGTTGGCAGTGCATGACATTACGGGGATTGTTGCCGCTGACGAGGCGGCTTTGGAACTCGGCCTCTCCCGGCGCCAGATTTATAAGTTGCTGCGCCGTTACCGCCAAGGTTCAGGTCTTGTAACTGATCTTGCGGTCCATCGTTCCACCGGTGGCAAGGGCGGAAACCGCCTGCCTGAACCGGTTGAGGAAATCGTTCGTGACCTGATACGCCGGCGGTTCCTGACACGACAGAAACTGAGCGTGGCGGCACTTCACCGGGAGATCGCCCGGGCCTGTGCGTCCCAGAGAATGAAGGCTCCGACGAGAAACACGGTGACCCGGCGCATCTCGATGCTCAACCCGGTTGAGGTCGAACGACGCAGGGAGGGCAGGGATGCTGTGAGGCCGCTGCAATCCGCCGGCGGTGAGGTACCGATGATTGGTTCGATCTTGGAACAGGTACAGATCGATCACACGGTCATAGACGTGGTCATCGTGGACGAACGCGAGCGTCGATCGATTGGCCGCCCATATTTGACCGTTGCCATTGATGTTTTTAGTCGTGCCCTTGTTGGCTTGGTTCTCACGCTGGAACCGCCATCGGCGGTGTCGGTGGGGCTGTGCCTGGCTCACGCCGTCGGTGACAAACGTCCGTGGCTTGAGCAGCTCGGCACGGAAGTGGAGTGGCCGATGAGCGGTAAGCCCAAGTCGCTGTTCCTGGATAACGCGGCGGAGTTCAAGAGCGAGGCATTGCGGCGCGGCTGTGAGCAGCATGGCATCCGCTTGTCCTATCGGCCTCCTGGACAACCCCATTACGGCGGCATTGTTGAACGCGTGATCGGCACGGCCATGGGCAAAATCCACGAGCTCCCTGGGACAACTTTCTCCAACCCGGGAGAGCGAGGCCGGTATGACTCCGAGAAGATGGCCGCACTGACTCTGCCTGAGTTGGAGAAGTGGCTGGTGCTTGCGGTAGCCACCTACCACGGCAGCAGGCATGGCACATTAGGCCAGACGCCAGCAGCTATGTGGGCTGCTGGGGTCGCCGCCACCGGCATCCCTGCTGTCACCGCGAACCAGACGTCGTTTCTCGTGGATTTCCTCCCGGTCATACGTCGCACCCTGACCCGCACAGGCTTCGTCATCGACCATGTCCATTACTTCGCGAACGCCTTAAAACCTTGGATCGGACGGCGTGACAGGCTAGGTCGGTTCATCATCCGACGGGATCCGCGGGATATCAGCAGGGTATGGGTTTTGGAACCGGACGGGCATCACTACGTGGAAGTCCCGTACAGGTCGATCTCCAACCCGTCCATCAGCCTGTGGGAGCACAGGCAAGCTTTGATCCGATTACGGGCACGCGGCGCTGCGCAAGTGGATGAGGCAGCGTTGTTCCGGATGATCGAGCAGATGCGCCAAGTCAGCGAGACCGCCGTTAGAACGACCAAGCGCCTCCGAAGGGAAACAGAACGCCGCAGGCAGGCAAAGGACCCGCGCCGCCCAGACGCCCAATCTTCAAAAACTCCACCGCCACCGGATGTGCCAGCAGACGTGAACCCGGGAGAGGCTGCCGTTCAACCCTTTGAGCAAATTGAGGAATGGTGACCGTGGACGAATGCCGGCCGCAGGACCTGACGCATCTCCGCCCTGTGGTGCGGGAACTTGCATTGCTGCCAACGGAAGAGCGTCTACACCGCGTTCGCGCCGACCGATGGATCGGCTACTCAAAGGCCCTGGACGCAGTTGAGCGTCTGGAGATGCTCTTTCGCTGGCCGAGTAAACAGCGCATGCCCAACCTCTTGCTGGTCGGACCAACGAACAACGGCAAGTCCATGATCGTCGAACGGTTCCGAAGGACACATCCGTCTGTGATGGGGCCCGCCGGAGAATACATTCCGGTCGTGTGTATGCAAATGCCTTCGGAAACATCTGAGCTTCGTTTTTATACGGCCCTGCTTTCGGCAATTGGTGCCCCGTTCCGGGCACGATTGCGTCTCCCCGAGGCCGAGCGACTGGCGCTTTCCCTCCTACGAGAGGTGGGAGTCCGGATGCTGGTGATCGACGAGTTCCACAACGTTCTGGCAGGACGTGGTGAGAAAAGGCGGGAGTTTCTGAATCTGTTGCGGTTTCTTGGCAACGAGCTCCGCGTTCCCCTGGTCGGAGTCGGTACACGGGAGGCCTATCTTGCTGTGAGATCTGATGACCAGCTCGAGAACAGGTTTGAACCATTCATCCTGCCGCTCTGGGAAGTGGGCGACGAAGCCCGGTCGCTGCTGGCCAGCTTCGCCGCCTCCTTCCCTTTGCGCCGTCCATCCCTAATCGACACCGAGGACATGGCACGGTATCTGCTCGCACGAAGCGAGGGAACCATCGGAGAACTCGCCCGCCTGCTGACCGCCGCGGCAGTCGCCGCTGTCGAAACGGGCGAGGAAAGGATCAATCACCGGACGTTGACCCTGGCCGATTACATAGGCCCCACCGAACGACGCAGGCTCTTCGAAAGACAACTGCTGTGACCGTTGACCGGCGCTGGCCTGTCCACCCAGCACCGGCACCTGGTGAGGCGCTGTCCTCATGGCTGCGGCGCATCGCATCACGTTACGGTGCCGACCTTGAAGACCTCGTGTCCGAATTGGGGTACTGTCCAGATGGCGCGGCTGATCTGGATATGTGCCCGCCTGATGGATTTGCCCGCGAGCTGTCGGGGCGAACCGGAGTGGACGTTCAGCACATCCAGAGGATGAGTCTCAGCGGATGGTCACCCCGGCTAATTGACCAGGGTGAACCCGGTCCTGACACGTTTAACACCTATACCCAACAGTTCTCCGTGCTGCTGGGGGTTGGAAGACGTCGAGTGCGAGAGATCCCCAACTGGGTAGCTTGGCGTCCGTTGCGGCCGGCACTGCGGGCATGCCCGCAGTGTATTGCGACTGCGAAAGCGCCGTACCCCTACCAACTGTTGTGGCTGCTTCCGCTGACGCTTAGCTGCCCGTTCCATAAATGCCTCCTTGAGATACGCGAAAAGCCGGTCATCTACTTCGCTGACTGGGAGCGCAAGCCACCAATACCGAAACTTGCTTGCGCAAAAGTCCTGGAGATGGACACCAAGACCTGGCAAGCCATGGCAGGACAATTCGTCGACCTTCAGGGGCGTCGGATCCATGCTGAAACGTGGTTCCGCTTGGTTAGGACAATCATCGACGAATTGGAGGCGACCATAACCGAGTGCGGGACCGCGGCGCGCATGATCCTGGGGATCTGGAAGGAAGCCGGGCATCCTGCGCGGATAGGGCCACTGAGTTGGCAACCCCACGAAAGTTATTCGCTTGACATTCAGCTTCGTGCCCTCGAAACAACCGCGATCGCCATCCATCTGCTTGAAAGCGGCGCCTTCACCGGTAGAGGGCCCGACGCCAGCTTTTTCCTGCCCGTACCGGGTGTGCCGGCATAGAGCTTCAAGGAAGCTCCAGAGGCGGTTGAGTCCTGAGTGCCCGCGACCGTCCATAGAAAGAGGCCCTAGACATACCCAGGTCACGGGCGACCTGGGCAGCAGGTTCGCCGTCCTCGACCAGCGGAGAGCGTTGCGAAGGGTGTGCATAGGACTTTTGACATTCCGTGCAGTCAGCTTCTGAAAATGACACGCGTGACCCGGGAGGCGCGGGGTAAACGCCGGTTCTCCGCAAATACTTATGGCAAAATTTCCCTAGAATACGGGGCAAAGCGCCTATTCATTCACTTGAATGATTGGTAGAATTGAAGCAGCAAGTCAGACAGGCGAACGAAACTAATTGAGATACGAAACCAGGTACTGAAAATGACTGCTTCACCCACCGCTTACACGGTCTACACCAAACCCGAGTGCCCGAACTGCGAGAAGACGAAGGACTACTTCGATGCCAAGGGCATCACGTACACGTCTGTGGATATCACCGAAGTCCCCGCAGCCCTGGAGTACATCACGGCCGAACTCGGCTACTCCCAGGCGCCTGTGGTTGTGAACAACTCCGATGGCCAGGACCGCTGGTCGGGCCTCCGCCGCGACAAGCTCGTGCACGCGAATATGCACCACAAGGCAGCATGAGCACGCTGTCCGGGACCGCAGAGGGGGAGCGGTTCCCGATCAGCCCCCGGTCCGAATTCGGAGAGGACGAATGGTTCGGCCTTGACGCCAACCCTGAAGGCACCATCAACGTCCCCTTCCAGGACCACTATGCCCCGTACCCGGACTGGACCGGGTTTGAGGATGAGAACGATACCCAGAACCCCACGTCTGGAAAGGCACCCACCCTCATGGCCGGCGAAACCACGATCATCGTCATCGGAAACCTCACCAACGACCCCGAACTGCGGTTCACGACAAGTGGATCTGCGGTCGCGAACTTCACGATCGCGTCCACGCCCCGGACCTTCGACCGGGCCTCCAGTGAGTGGAAGGACGGCGAAACACTTTTCCTCCGGGCGGCGGTCTGGCGCGAAGCCGCGGAGAACGTGGCGGAGTCCCTAACCAGGGGCATGCGCGTCATCGTCTCGGGCCGACTGAAGTCCCGTTCCTACGAAACCAAGGAAGGGGAGAAGCGCACCGTGATCGAGCTCGAGGTGGACGAGATCGGCCCCTCCCTCCGCTACGCGAACGCCACGGTCAACCGCGCCCAGCGCAACACCCCGGCTGGCGGCGGCAACGGATACCAGGGCAACGGTACCCCGGCAGAGCAATCAGTGCCGCAGGAGGATCCGTGGGCCACTCCGCAGACCGCCAGCACCGGCGGCGGCTGCGGCAATGGTCCCGACTCCGAGCCGCCGTTCTAACCCAAACGGTGTTCGCTGGCCGAATCAGCACTGGTCAAAGAAGGGGGCCGGGTGCGGCGGACCTGGTCCCCGTCAGGCGCCCGCGAGGGCAGTGGTGTCGGCGGGCCCCTGCGGGGTGGTCAGTCTTCAAGCACGGCCCGGGCGCCGGGCGTATCGTGAAGATCCGGCAGATACTTCTCTTGCTCTTCGATCTTCCGTCGATAGAAGTCGTGGGCGGCTTGTTTGGTCATCCCGAGCGCTTCACCGATTTGAGCCCAGGTCGCGCCGGCTTCCCTCGCGCTTTTCATGACGTACCAGCGCCGGCCCGTGAGCAGATCGACTGCCCTGGCATTGGCCCGGAGCGCGTCCAGCGCTGTGACCTCCGGCAGTTGCGCGAGAGCCCGGGCGGCCGTCGCGGCGTGCTGGGTGCCACGGTTTTTGGCGGCGACTTCCCGCCACGTCTCGACGCTGTTGAAATCTTCCCAAATTCTGATGAGGTCCGGAATGTCGCCGCTCTCCAGTGGGCCCCGTTCACACCCAGAGATGGGGTGCAATGGCCCGGCGGGCCTTGCACGGCGCTAGTAGGAGTAGTAGTTTTATTACTACTCCTACTACTTTTAAAGGTTGTCGCCGTGACATTGAGTGTGAAAGACCGTGTGTTTGCTGCTGCGGAGCAGATCAGTGCCGAGCGCCGGCCCACGGTGTCGACGGTGCGGGCGGCGGCCGGGGTGAGTAACGCTGACGCCACGCGATATCTGAAGGAGTGGGTCGAGGAGAAGCAGGCCGCGGGCGGGCAGGTCGCGGCGACGCCGGCGGTGCTGCTGGAGCAAGCGGCGCGCCTGGCCGGTGCGGTCTGGGCCGAAGCGTCCGGGGTGGCCAATGAGCGCCATGCCGGTGCGGAAGCTGTCTGGGTGCAGGAGAAGAAGGACCTGACGGAGGAAGTCGCCGAGCTGGTCGCTGACCTGGACAAGCTCACCGCCGAAAAGAATTCGGCGGTCACGGAGCTCACGGCACGGATTGCCGAGCTGGAAAGCCAGGGATCGGTGATGGTCGAGCAGCTGGAGCAGGCCAGGGTGGCCGAACGTGACGCGGCGGCCGAGGCGGCAACTGCGCTGACCCGTGCGGCTGCGGCTGAGGCCCGCGCCGGTGCCCTGCAGGAGGCCCATGATGCTTTGCTGCAGCGCATCACGCCCGAGACTCCCCCTGATGCTTCCCCGGACGGTTCCTCCGGTGCCTAGGGTGAAGAAGGTTGCAAAGTTCACGCCGTACTACACAGAAGACCAGGCGGGGCAGGTGCGGGCTGCGTTTCAGGCTGCAGGTTTGCAGGAGGGCGATGCGAGTGTTTCGGACTTCATTGTGCGGGCGACGATGCGTGAGGTGAAGCGCCTGCAGCGTAAATACAACGGCGGGAAGCCGTGGGCCCCGGTGGAGGCCGGCGGACTGCGTCGGGGGCAGAGAACGATGGATGAGATGCAGCACCAGAGTGAGGAAGCGCAGGGATGGGTAAGCGGACCGAGGAAATGAACACGGCAGGCAGTCCCGCGGCCGGGGCGTTCCCGAAAATGCTGACCCTGGATGAGGTCCAGGAGATCCTGAACCTCGGCAAACCGCTGGTGTATGCACTGGTGAAGAGCGGCGAGCTGAGGGCAGCGCAATTTGGTGGCCGCCATTATCTTGGCAGTTAATCGGGGCTGGTGCGGTTTGTTCCCGGAATGGCGGGGGAGGAGCCTCACAGTCCGCGTTTGGTTTCTGCGAGGTTCGTGAGGATGGGTGGGCGCCGGTGCGGCCTCCGGGCTTGATGCAGTGTGGTGCCGCTGATGTAGCCGAGGCTGGCCGGTCAGGCCGTGCCGCAGCCAGCGGTTGCCGGGGATGTTACCGACTGGCGTCGACCTCCTCTGCCGGTACACAGCCTAGGATGGCCGGGTGACTGAACAACCCACCAATCGCCGTTTCCTGACCATCGAGCAGACTGCGGAGTTGCTGAACGTGAAGGCCAGCCTCATCCGTGGCCTCATCAAAGCAGGGGACCTCCGTGGAATTCAGGTCGGTGGAAGGGGGGTTTGGCGCATCGGGGTCCAGGACGTCGAGGACTACATCGCCGAGGCCTACCGGCGCACCGCCGATCGGATTGCCGCCGGGGAGCTTGCCGACGAAGACCCGGAGCCCGAGGAGGCGTAGCGGAAGCACGAGACCGCCCCTAGACTCTCGCCATGAGGATATGGTGGCGGGAACTGCCTCCGGGTTTGCGGGTGGTAGTGATTGGGGTCCTTGTCTTTGCCACCTACCTAGGAATGAATCTGCTCCTCTTTAGGAACAGATTCGATGACGCGCTGTTCACCGCGTTGTTCTACACGTTGGTTATTGCCGGCGGTCTGCACTTCACCCAAAAACGCTTCCGGAAGACCAAGGCCCGACTTGATGAGCAGGGGCAGTCGCTCATGTTTCTGCGGTACCAGAACGCCCGGCAGGGTTCCCTAAGCGGTGTCTGGCAAATGGGTATTGCCAGCCCCACTGCGGGCCGGATCGATTTCCAGCCGGCTGTGTATGACGAGCTGATCCCCAGCGGCCCCAGCCGGGCCATCGCCGGTCTCCAGGCGATCGGCATGCCGCCGCGAATCGCCAGCCGCAACGACAACAAACAGGGTGTTCCGTTCGGTTTTCAGATAATCACCTTGGACTCCGACGGCGGAGTCATCGAGATTGCAGCCAGCCCCGCCACACTCAAAAAGATCCAAGACGCAGTCGAGCCGGCATCCCCTTAGCCTCCGGGCGCAAGATCTGCTCCAAAGAATTGCCACCGTTTAGTCCATCCATGCCAGAATCAGGCGAAACCACCTACCCTTACGGTTGCCGCGAAAAGTGTAAGGAACGGCGAGCGGGATGCCAAAACAAACAGTCCCTACAGCTGAATCGAGGCAAGATAACCGCGGCATTTGGCGGGTTCGGGCCGATGACCTGGCTGCCTACATTGATGCAGCGTATGAGAAGACGGCCGAGCGGATCGCGTCGGGGCACATCCCGGAAGGGGACGCGACCCCGGAGGGCTGAACGACAGACATTGGCAGGCAGGAAGGCTGGTACCCGAGGGCGGGTGCCGGCCTTCCTGCCTCACCTGGTTGCGTGTGTCAGGTTCCGTCACGTGATCAAGCCGCACGCGTGAGGTGGCGGTGATCATGGCGCCGCTCTGCAGCGTGTGGTCGTCACCACCGGCAACCCCGGCCGGAAGCTCTCGGGTGTTTGAGGCGCTGACACTTGTTGGAGGTTTCAGCGCTACGAACCGGTGTCCCCGATACGGTGTGCGTGTTGTCCCTGCTGGGAGAAATCCTGGTCCCGGTTCGGTGGGTCGGAAGCAGTCTTACAGACCATGGGAGAGCTGCCCGGTTGGTGAGAACCATGTTCCCAGGCTGTGCACATTCGCCGGTCCCGGTGGTGGGGTGGGCGCTGGTGGTGTCCTGGCGTTTGTGTGCAGCCGGTCGGGCGGGTCCGGTCGTCCCCATGGGTGCGGGAAAAGCCCGGAGGTTTTTAGCTTTTGCCGTGCCCATGGGGGCGAGGGGCAGGCTTTACTGATCCCCGGTAGCGGAACCTTGGGAGGCCGGGGAATTCTCGGCTGCCGGCTGGGTGGCGGCCGCTTTTCGACGTCTGGCCACGGCGCCGGATTCCAGCCCGAGTTTTTTGAGTTCCTCGGTGCTCCATCCGTCTTTGGCGGCCCGCACGTAGGCGCGTTTGTCTTCGCGTTCGGCATCGGCGAGCTGCTCGCGCAGTTCGGTGATCCGTTGCCTGGTCTTGACCAGGTTGGTGACGGACTCGATGCGTGAGTCCAGGAGGGCCCGGGCTTGGTTTTTGGTTTCTTCGATGTTGAGGGAGGCCATGCTTTTGTGTTGCCTTTCGTAGGTGTCGGGGTCAGCGTTCGAGGGTGACGGTGCGGGCAGGGCGGGCAGTGGCCGCCGCTGCCGGAGAGGTGCTGTTTGGTTGGTGGAGTGCGGTGCTGGCGGGCCGGGGGAAGGAAAGCCCGACGGTTCTCATCGGCTCCGGCAGGGCAGCGATGAGGTAGCTTTCCATCCGCTGTTCGTGGTGCTCGATGATTTCCTCGACCGTGACCTGGTCGGTGGCGGTGATGGCGTCCGCGGTTGAGGGGACTTCTGCGGCGACCATGAGGGCGAGGTTTTGGGTGTGCTGGCGGTGATGCGGGGGCAGGATCGCGTCGATGGTTTCGGCCAGTTCGGGGAGCAGCGTTTCCTGTTCGGCCGTCAGCGGCGGGCGGGACTGTCCGCCGGGGCCGGGTGCGGTGAGGAGGGCGCTTTGCGTGGGTGTCAGCGGGAGGTCCATGTGGATACCGACGGCCCAGCCGTCTTCGACGAGCAGGGCGGTGCTCCTGGTCAGTTTTTGGAGGTGTTCGGTTGCGACGTTGTTGAAGCTCTCGCTGACGTAATGGCTTCCGCCGAGGCCGTAAAGGGCGTCTTCGGCGGCGTCCAGGCGTGCACGGTTGGCGGGGTTGGGTTCCCGGTCGATGCGGAGCTGGAGGTAGATGAGTTCCGGGTTTGGGGCGGCTGCCGGACTGTAGTTGGAGTATTCGATTCGGGGTGCGGGTTTCTTGGATTGGTCGTAGGCGGCGAGGACTTCGGGTACCGAAGTGTGTTGGTAGGAGGTGAGGATGTCCTTGTGGTGCGGGAGCTGTTGGGCAGCGTAGCGGATGATTTCCTGTGCGTGAGTTTGGAGTTCGGGTGGCAGTACCTTGCCGATGGTGCGGGTGAGTTCGGGGAGTGTGGCTTCATGGTCGGAGGAAAGGGCCCGCTGCCCCTCGCCGGACAGGTAGGGCATGTTGCTGTGGTTCGACGGGAGATCGGCCCCTGGGGACGGGATCAAAACGATCGTTGTGGCTGTGAGGTTTCCCGCGTGTGAGCTGAGAGAAGTGTTCTGGTCCGGGGCTATCTCGAGCTTTTGTGCCGCGGCTGCGTCGAGGTGGTCGCGCATGCTCTCTGGGTCGTCCGGGCGCTCGGCGTGGAGGACAGTCAGGAGGTGCCCGCGGGGTGCCGGCGGTTCGAGGTCGAATTCGAACGTGAGTCTGCCCCCGATCAGCCCGCCGTCTATATCGGCGGTGTAGGACACGGCCCCGCCGGGCAGGTGCGGTGTGCGGTGGATAGCTTCGATTCGGATGTCGGTCTCGCGCATTGTCTCCCCCTGAATATGCCGTTCGAAGCCTCAGTCTAGGTTCCGGTTCGACAGTCAAGGCCAGTGACACGCCGCTGAGGCCGAAAACCAAATGCGGCGGAGCAAGCTATACGTTTACACGGGTGTAAATGGCGTGTCGTTCACGGCCCTGTGGTTGTTCGCTTGCCACACTTGGTCGTGTGGTCCCCGGTTTCGGGGTCGCTGCGCTGGGCCGTTTGAGGGGATTGGGGGAGTGCGTGTCGGAAGACAGTGAGGCGCGTTCCCGGATTTCGAAGCGGCGCCGGGAGAACAAGCCCGCCGGGTCCAAGAAGCGCCGTGACCTGTGGGTAACGGCGGAGGAGGAAGCGGCCCTTGTTGCCCGGGCGGCGAGGGAGAAGGTCACCGTCCCGAACCTGCTCATCACGGCTGCTTTGTCGGAAGGGTCGGAGACTCCGACGGAGCGTCGGGCGGCGATGGCTGAACTGATGGCGATCCATACGTTGTTGGCGCGCGTTTCGAACAACGTGAATCAGATTGCCCGGCACGCCAACGCGGGCGATGAGTTCCCCCAAGACGCCAAAGCAGCATTGGCGTATGTACGCGAAGTTGCGATGCGGATTGACCGGACGATCGAGGGGTTGATGTAGCCGATGATTCCGAACATCACCCGCGGCTCCCGGATGTCCGGGCTGCTCCTTTACCTGGCCTCCACTGATACCGATAAGACGAAGAACTCGCACGCCGACCCGCACCTGGTCGCGGGAGACGCGGCGATCATGGCCTGGTACGACGACGGGGTCCTCGACAAAGAGGACGCGATGGCGATCGCGAAGCATCTGGATCAGCCGCGCAAGGCGTTCGGCGTGGAGGTGGTGCAGAAAGATTTCCGCTGGGACCCGGTCAAGAAGGAACGCGTACCGAACGGGCACAAGCAGGCTGACGTGTGGCACTGTTCCCTGAGCCTCCGCGCCGAAGAAGGAGCCCTGACCGATCAGCAGTGGGGTGACATCGCGAACGACTTCGTCGACGCGATGGGCTTCAGCCAGGCCAGCGGAAAAGCACAGTGCCGTTGGGTCGCGATCAACCACGGAACATCCGAGAACGGCAACCACCACATCCACATCGCCGTGTCCCTCGTCCGGGAAGACGGCACCAAAGCCTCCACGCACGGCGACTACAAACGCGCACAACAGACCTGCCGGGAACTGGAAACCAAGTACGGGCTCGAAGAGCTCTCCAGCGTGCACGCCACCCGTGGTTACGCCCAGGCTGAGAAGGCGACCGCTGCCCGGGATGACCGCGAAATGCACCGTTCCTCGTTGGCCCGGAAGGTGCGCGCCAGCGCCAGTGCCTCGGCCACCGAAGCGGAGTTCGTCCGCCGTGCCCGTGACACCGGATTGTTGGTCCGGCCGCGCTACGCGAAGAACACCACCGACGTCATCGTCGGATACTCCGTCGCCGAGCGCCCCAAGCAAGGAGAGCGTCCGATCTGGTTCGCCGGCGGCACCCTCGCCTCGGACCTGAAGCTCGGAGCCCTGCGTGAAGAATGGCAGGACTCTCCGCACCTGGTGACCGAGGCCGCGGCGGAATGGAACGCGGCCGCGCGCAACAAACGCAAGGTCTCCAAGACCGGTCCCGAGTACGCAACCCCTTCAGTCGATATGTGGGTGGAGTACACCCGCAATGCCACTGCACTGGCGGACCAGCTGCGCACTATTCCGCGTGACGATCATGCGACCTGGGCGAAGGCAGCGCGTGAGGTTTCAGGTGCGTTTGCAGCCTGGTCTTATCGGCTGGAGCCGACGCCAGGTCCGCTGGCCGCCACCGCTGCCGAGCTGTCCCGCACAGCCCAGCTGCGGGCTCCCCGGCAGCACAGCAAACCCGTCGCGCTGCCGTCAATTGCCGGCACAGCGATGTTGTTCATGGCAGCCTCGAGCAAGAACAAGACGGCAGCCCAAACCGCGCTCATGGTCCAGCTGATCAACACCGCCTTCGCGGTGTACGAAATGCACGCCCAGTCCGGCCGGACCCGCGAAGCCCAGCGCATCCGCTCCGTGGTCGAGAACCAGCTCGCCCCGTTCACCGGAACCATGCCGAAAGCTGTGCCGGTCGGGGCTGTACAGCAGCCATCGTCAGAGGCAGCAATGCCGCCCAGGACCGTTGATATTGCCCGGCGCGGCATGGTGCCCATCCGTCCGGGATCAGTGGTACCGACGACTCCCACACCGGCAACACCGGCCAAAACCTATCAACCCAGCCAACGCGACGCCGGGCCGGGACTCGACCGATAAATCACCACCAAGTGCAAGGGGAACACCATGAGTGAATCAGACGGAATGGACGACGTCCTGGACAACGGAATGCGGCAGACGCTGATGATCGCCTCACGCATCGCCGAGACACTGGCCCGCAGCCGGCAAGAGGCCCAACGGCAGCAAGAACACCAGGACGCCCATGCAGCGCATGAAGCCCAAGTACGCCTCGCCGCCGAACGCAGCGCCGCCCACGCGGCCCTCGCACCCCTGGAGAAGGAGCAGTGGTGGGACAAAGCGCAGCCCAACGACATTGCCACGGCACACGCCGTCGCGGAAAGCTGGAAAGACCACGACCCCACCGCCCTGGAAGCAGCCGGGAAGATCCGGCAGGAAGTCCTGACCCGGTACGGCATCGACACCCACGACGTCGGTCCGGATACGGCCTACCTCGAGTCGGACATCGAGACCATCACCACGGAGAAAGCGCGGCTGGATGAGCTGGCACGCAGCCAGGAGGCGCAGCGTAAGGTGGCCGCCGAACACGAGAAGGCCATGCAGTTGCTCGCGGCTGCCCGGGCGGCAGAGCTCCGCGCCCAAGCCCAGACACTGGCAGCTGAAATGGAGCGTCACCAGGTTCCTGTGGAGTACTTGGCTAACCCTGAGCTGGCACAGGCGTTGCAGCGGGCCCACAATGCGAAAACCCCCAAAGCCACAGCCGCTGCCGACGCCGAGATCAAGGAACGTCTCTTCCTGATCGGCAAGGACGGCGTCGCAGGGCCCGACATCGACCAGTTGCGCAAAGAAACCACGACGAACGTCAACGGTGCCGGCGACTCGCACTTCAAGGACCCCGAGTTCGTGAAAGCCGCCAAAGAAATGCACGAAGCCAAGCTCCTGGCAGAAGGCGGATTCACGGGCTCCCAGTGGTCGTCAATGGAACAGCGGTACGAGCGGGCTGAGGAGGAACTCTTCGCCCGCCTCGAAGGTGTCGGCCGCGACATCGAGAACCGTGTCACCGGCAACGACAGCGACCACCTCAAGGACCAGGCCCGCAAAACCGAAACTTCTTCGGCCCCTGGCTACGGCTCGGCCGTACACCATGAGAAGTTTGCTGAGTCGCTGGAGAACAGCGGGGCGAACGAAACCCAGATCCGTGGTCGTCTCGCCGCTGCGCGAAGCGAGGGAACGCACCCCGGCACTGCTGTCACCGTAGGCAAGGGTGCGACCAAAGCCCGGAAGGGCTCCAGGGGAGCATCTGTGGGAGCCGAGCGCAGCAAAGGCGGGCTGTCCCGCTAATCGGCAACGGCACGGAAGGGGGCCCCCTGTTGTGGGTTACTTCCGCTAATCTCCTGCACTGCCTGGGAGATGACTCATGGCGCCGGGGCGGGCAGCGTCCATTTGTCGGCCTCTGAATTTGCGGCCAATGGCTCGGACCAACTCCGCGGGCAGCCAAGCGATGGAATCAGTTTCGAAACCCTCATGCCCACAGCCGAAGCACTAACAACTTGAACTCCTTCCGCCGCCATGTCTAAGACGTCCGGCACCCTCAAGCTGGTAGTGACCACGCGACAGCGTGATTGGCCTCAGCGAAGGGGTCGGGGCTGAGAACAGTTCAATAGCGTAAGGGAGGATCAGCGGTCGGTTGGAGCGGGTTCACTGTCTTCGGCGAATCCGGTCGGGATCGAGACCAGTTCGCCTGCCGCTGCAGCGACCTTTTCGGCCGGGACGCCGGCGGCCAGTGCGGCAGCAATCTCCGTGTCGCACGCAGCTTTTGCCTGGTCGAGGGCCCATTCAGCGGCCTCGACCTCGCCAATACGGGTGGTCACCGCGGCCAGCAGCGTCTCGTGCAGGGCTGAAAGATCAGCGGCCGCCTTTTTGGAGACGGGCGGCGCAAGCTCGGGATCTTCGTGGAGAGCCCAATCGACCTGGGCGATGGACAGAGGCGGGGTGTTTGTATCGGTGAACGGTTCCACGGGGCGGCCTTCTACGACTGTCTAATCTAAGCAATGCTTCCGGTCGCTGAGCGGAATAAGGCCTCTGAGGACCACCAGACTGTATAGGTCTGTCTACTAAGTCAGAGACTACCCAGCAACATCTGAAATAAGAAGCGTCGGTGGCGCCACGCCTCGCTCGCTCCCGCGCTCGATCTCCCAACAGCGGCTACCGAACTCCGGGAGGGCAGTCGCCCGCAATCACCCAAGCGTCGCAGCCGTCACCGGTGGGGGTGCACGATCCGGACGGCGGCACGGGGTGACCCGGGGAATGCGCCTGCATGGCCCGCGTCATCGCCCGATCCTGACGCCCTCCGGTCCTTTGACAGGAACAACGGCGCATTGGTGTACGTTGCAGTCTCGTCAGAAAGAACATGTAGATAACGTCAGAAATGAGAAGCACCTAAAGTGGCAACCGATTACGACGAAGTCCGCTCCGACGTCAAGGAATCCCAGGACCGTTCCCTGGAGGCCTTGCAGTCAGCGAATGCCCCGGATGCACGCAGTGTCGTCACTGAACTGGACGAAGCCGACGCATTCGATGAGGGACTCACCCCCGGGGGAGAGATCGTCGCCGAGGAGCTCATCGTTCAGGTCATTCCCCAGGCCGCGGACGAGTTCACCTGCTATTCCTGTTTCCTCGTCCGGCATCGGTCCCAACTCGCACGCGAAAGCAAAGGGCACTCGTACTGCATCGAGTGCGAAAGTTAGAGCGTGTCGGGAAGCAGTTACTGTCCACCGGCCATCTCTCATTCCCGCCTGAGGGGGAGTGAGCAGTGAACTTCCTTGTGGCATGTGCCCGGCACAGCCACGCCATTGCCATGCAGGACAGACGCGCCTAAGAATGGTGGCTGACCCGGCAGGTGAGCCGCCACAGATTGGCAGATCGGCATGTGTTACTCATGGCAGCTGCTAACAAGAGATAGAGGCGTATAACGCTTGTTGTTATAAGTTGCCGGGGGCGTCACCTCCGCACCCATATACGGCGCCATCCCATGCACCATTCCTGCAATGGCCGGTTTCATTGCCAGCCAGGGAGAAGACTGACCTCCGAAGGATCGGACTGGATATGACGGCCTCACTCGCTCCAGCGAAAGGGTAACCCAATGGAATCCACCGACGACCAGGCGGCGTCACCGAACGATGAAACCATTCTGGTGGAGGCGCTCGAGCTTCTGCGGGAGCTGGACGACACGCCGCTAGGTCAGATGAACGCGCTCTTCTATCAACACGGGTTTGAAGAACTAAACCTGACAGTCCGGGCACTGCTGCGCATACTGGGCCGAGACCCCGGCGAATGATTAGGACCCTCCCGGCTCCGGCCTGGCGGCCGCACTGGGCCGCCATCAGGCAGATACTCACAGCGAAACCCAAGGTTCAGGTACCCATAATTGACTGAAGCTTCGGTCAACCGCTATTTGACCGAAGCTTCGCCAATTAAGGCGCGCTAAAGCGCGCCTGGCCATGACACTGTCTGGACGATTGCTTGATCACCAACCCAGACAACTGTGCGGGGACCGGGGGCGCGTCCTGTCCGCTTCCTTTCTGAACGGCTGTGGCGACAAGCCACGATTGCGAACGCGGCCAGGACCATCCTGGAAGTGGCGGAGGCAGCGCCGGTCTTGAAGAGGGTGAATCCCGGTACCTCCGCCCCGGTGACAACCCCCAACAAGGCGTTCATTATTTAGATTTTCGACGTAAACTCTAAATAAGACCGTCATTGTTGTTGTTTCGGAGGATCATGACTGAGCCCTGGCCTGTCCATGAACGCCGGACCGTCCCGTGGAAGTCGTCCGGCCGGCCGCCGCGCGAAGACCGTGAATTCAGGGAAGTGACCGTCTCACTTCCGCCGACGATCGCGGAATGCTGGTACGACCCGGGCCGGGAGACCGTCGTTGCCCTCGAGGAAGCGGCCGTGGCGGTTGCCTCCCTGGACGTCGCGGCCGGCATGCGCATGGCGGCCATCAGTGGCTTCCTGCTGCGCAGCGAGGCAGTGTCTTCGTCGAAGATTGAACACGTCAATGCCAACCGCGACGACTACGCCCGCGCGATGATCGGCCTCAAGGCCAGCGATAACGCGCGTTCCATGGTGGCCGCCGCCGACGCAGTCCAGGGCATGATCGATGCCGCCGGGCACGCCGGAGAGATCCGGCTGGCGGACCTGCTCGCGGCCCACCACACCCTCATGAAAGATGATCCGCTGGACGGTCCGCACGCCGGAAGACTCCGGGAAGTGCAGAACTGGATCGGCGGCAGCGATTACTCGCCCCGCGGGGCGATTCATGTCCCGCCGCCGCCGGAGATGGTCCCGGACCTCATGGACGATCTGATGGTTTTTTGCAACCGAAGAGACGTTCCCATCATGGCCCAGGCTGCGATCGCCCACGCCCAGTTCGAATCCATCCACCCGTTTACCGACGGCAACGGCCGCATCGGCCGTGCCCTGATCGGGGCTATCTCCCGGCGCCGCGGACTTACCCGGAACACGATCACGCCGATCGCCTCGGCAATGGTGGCCGACGTGGACACGTACTTCAGGCTGGTCAATAACTACCGCACCGGTGAAGCTGATGCGTTCGTGCTGTACCTGGCGCGTTCTGCCCTCCACGCCGCCAACGCCGCGCGGGAAAGTGTCACCGCCCTTGATGTCCTTCCAGCCCTTTGGTTCGAGCTGGCCAGGCCGAGAAAGGGCTCAGCCGACGAAAAGATCATTCCGTGGCTGCTCGAACGCCCGGTGTTCGAAGCAAACAGTGCCGCGCACATCGCCGGTGTTGCAGAAAGCTCCGTCTACGCAGCCCTGGACAGGCTCACAACTGCCGGGGTCATCTCGAAAGTCGGCCAGTCCAAGCGCCATCAGGCATGGGCGGCAACAGAAGTACTGGATGAGGTGGATCGACTCAACCAGCGCCTGGCCGACGCGGGCGAATAGTCCAAAGCCCTTTGGACTATTCGCCCGTTGAGGGGGCTCCAGATGTTGTCGGACGCAGCCGATAAGGTGGGATGCGTGCCTTCAATTGAGCCTGAACTGCCGACCAGCTACGCCGGGACTCTTACGTCCCTGAAGTCTTTGGTTGCTTCGGCCCAGCTCGGTGCACAGCGAGCAGTGAACGCCGCAATGATCGAGCTCTATTGGAAGATCGGCCACACAATCCTGGTCCGGCAGCAGTCGGAACCGTGGGGGAGCAAGGTGCTGGGGCGCTTAGCCGATGACCTTCGCCGGGAATACCCGGACATGAAGGGCTTTTCCCGCAGAAATCTTTATTACATGCGCGCGCTTGCGGAGGCATGGAATGGCCCGGATGAATTTGTGCAGACAGTGGCTGCACAAATCAGTTGGAGCCACAACGTCGCCCTTCTTGACCAATTGCGGGACCAGGAAATGCGTGAATGGTACGCCTCCCGCGCGGCACGCCATGGCTGGTCTCTTTCGGTCCTTGAGCACCAAATCGCCTCCCGACTTCACGAACGGGAAGGCTCCGCACCGAATAATCTCGAGGCTCGTCTTCCAGGGGAGGGCACAGCACTGGCACGCGAGGTCACCAAAGACCCCCTGGTGCTGGACTTTCTGGGCCTGACATCAGAAGCTGACGAGGCCGCCATAGAAGAAGCCATGACTCTGCGCATGGCCCAGACACTCTTGGAATTCGGGACAGGACTGGCGTTTGCCGGCCGCCAGGTGCATCTCGAAGTCGGGGGCGACGATTTCTACATCGACCTCCTGCTCTACCACATACCCACCGATCGGTATGTGGTGGTGGAATTGAAGGCCGGCAAGTTCAAGCCGGAACACCTTGGGCAATTGAACTTCTACGTCTCTGTCGTCAACGACAAAATCAGGCTTCCCAGGCAGCGCCCAGCGGTAGGGATCCTTGTCTGCGGATCCAAAAACCAGCACACCGTCAGGTACGCGTTGGACGGATCGGCGCAGCCGTTGGCAGTGGCTTCCTATACCTATGACACGCTCCCGGAAGCGGAGCAACAGGCCCTGCCCTCGCCCGAAGCGATAGTCACGGCCCTGGAGTTGGACCACGAATAAGCGGCCTGGATGAATTGTGCAGACACTGTCTGCACAATTCATCATCCCGCGCTCCTCCAGCTCTCCCTAGGCAGTCTCGGTGGATCCTCCCACTGCTAGGTCGACCCAGGCCTCGCGCCAAACGTCCGGGTTGAATCTAAGACCCTCTCACCGCCATGTGCCGAAAAGCCGGTTTGGACTCTAACCTGACGGCCCCTGCAGGGGCTTCCTGACGTCAGGTTGGGGTGTAGTCAGTCTGACGGGAGCTGAAGGAACGATTCAACGTCTACGTCTACGTCTCCTTCGCCGACCATTTACTCCGCCGCGGCACCTATGCCAAGACGATCCGCATTCCTGTCCGCGGCGTGACGACGTAAGCATTCTTTTGCGTGCGGTGGTGCACTATCCAACTACTCAACGCGTCATCCCCACGATGTGGCTGCGAGCCCGGTGGTTATTTTCCGGGGCGATCTTAGTCCCCCCGGCCTCCAGCTTTCAGAGGAACTGGTGCCCGGTTTTGGTGGTTGGTGATTTCGGCAAGTCGTCGCTCGGCGACGTCGTCGATTTCCTGGAAGTAAATAGCCATTTGGGTCTCGGTGTTATCTACGCCCTCTAGGGTCCAGAGTTCTTGTGCCAGGACTTTCCGGAGATCATCGAATCCTGCCGTTCTCATTCTGACGAGAAAGTCCCGCCCGCCCGTCACGATCGAGACGGATTCGATACTGGGGAGCTTGAGCAGTTGACCGAAGACCAGATCGCGGTCATAACCTGACTTGACGCTGATGGTGATGTAGCTGGAGAGGGTATATCCGAGTCGTGACCAGTCGATGTCGACGCTGAATTTGCGGATGATGCCGGTACTGGTCAGGCGGGAGATTCTTTCGGACACTGAAGGCGAGGACAGGCCGACGGTCTGGGAGAGGCTCTTGAGGCTTGCCCGGCTGTCTTGGGCCAGCGCCCGGAGCAGCTGGAGGTCAATGGCGTCGACGTCAACTGGTTCAGAGGCCTCTCCGAATCGGGCGGACAATCCTTGCAGCGGTCCCTCACTCATTGGTCTCCAATCTGGTCATCTCCAGGCCGGAGTCTATTGAGCCAGTTTAGCGGCGATCCGCAGCTGGGTGGTCAGGCCTGCAGAGACCGTTGTTGCCCCTGCAGGCCTGAAGCGGACATTATGACGTCGGGGAAGAGCCCCTCGCGACCGGGAGGTTTGCGTATTCCTGGGGATTTTTGCCTGCGATTTCCAGGACGCGTTTGCGGCAGGCATACCAGCCGATGATCAGCGCGGGGATTCCGAGGATCACGAATGTGCCTACGGTCCAAGTGCCGGAGGGGTAATCGAAGGCCATGAGGACAAAGACGGATAGGTAGAAGGCCAGGGAGAGGTAGGCCGTGACGGGGGCGCCTGGCAGCCGGAAGGCGGGTCTCGTGGCGAGGCCCTTTTTGGACCATCGGTGGAGTTGGATTTGGCAGAGCAGGATGGTTCCCCAGGCTGAGACGACGCCGATAGCTGCCAGATTCAGCATGATCTCGAACGCTTGGCTGGGGACTATGAGGTTGAGGATGACTCCGAGGATCGCGAAGGCGCCGGTGAGGAGGATTCCTCCGTAGGGAACTCCTGCGCGGTTCATTTTGGCGGTGAATTTTGGTGCGGTGCCTGTCAGGGACATGTTGCGCAGGATCCTGCCGGTGGAGTACAGGCCGGCATTGAGGGAGGAAAGGGCCGCTGTGAGGACGACGAAGTTCATAGCGGAGCCGGCGATGAGACCGAACTGGCCATCTCCGAGGCTGGCGAAAAACGTGACGAACGGGCTCTGGCCGGCCTTGTAGGCGGTGAAGGGTAGGAGCAGCGTGAGCAGGAGGATGGAGCCGACGTAGAACAGTGCGATGCGGTAGATGACTGATCTGATGGCCTTGGGCATTGTTTTGGCTGGGTCCTTGGCTTCGCCTGCGGCCGTACCGATCAGTTCAGTTCCGGAGAACGCGAAGATCACGCCCTGGATCACGAGAACCGTGGCGAGGACCCCACTGGGGAACAGCCCGCCGTTTTCTTCCCATAAATGGATACCCGGGGTTACGACTCCGCCCTCGGTCCTCAGTGGCCAGGCTGCTGCCAGAACAACGGCTCCCACGACCAGGAACAGGGACAGCGTGGCGACTTTGATCAGGGCGAACCAGTATTCCAGTTCACCGAAGATCTTCACGGAGAGCAGGTTCAAGAGCAGGACGATCATGAGCGCAATCAGCGCCAGCGCCCATTGTGGGACTGAGGTAAACGCGGACCAGAAATGCGCGTACAGGGCCACGGCCGTGATGTCTGCGATGGCGGCCGTCGCCCACATGAGGAAGTAGAGCCAACCGGCTGTGAAGGCCGCCCGCTCACCCAGAAACTCCCGAGCGTAAGAGATGTAAGACCCTGAAGTGGGGCGGTGGGCGATCAATTCGCCCAAGGCGCGCACCACGAAAAAGGAAAATATGCCACAGACGGCAAAGGCGATGAAGAGGGAAGGGCCGACCGAGGCCAGACGTCCGCCTGATCCCATGAAGAGTCCGCTGCCGATGGCGCTGCCCAGAGCCATCATTTGGATCTGACGCGGTTTCAATACCTTCCTGTACTCGCGCCCGTCCCCATCTTGGGGAACTTTCGGCTGTGTGGCGGGGGGCTGCAATTGCGCTTCCAAGGGGACTCCTGAAGTTTCGTGAGGCACGGCAAACAGATCCGTTTCCTGCGTAGATGAGTACGAACAAGCCCGGCGGGCCGACGGGCCCGCTACTGACAGTCTGAGAGCTCCACTCCCCACCGGGACCTCGTTGACATAAACCAAAAGTACCCGTTAGCCTTTGATCGAGCAAGAGATTTCGTGATTTATATTACAAAATAAGGTAGATAGCGACTAACGCCTAATATATGGAGCCTCCTCCTGTTCGGGTGTGTAGTCGGGGGTCTGCTGGTAGCCCAGAGGAAGAAAAATGGTTCGTCATTTCGCCCGCCGCATGACTCAGGTCCGACCGTCCGCTATCAGGGACTTGTTGAAGCTTGCCGCGGACCCGCAGATCATCTCTTTCGGGGGAGGCTTCCCTGACCCGGACTCTTTCCCCGCGGAGGCCTTCGCGGAGATCCTGCGTGAGCAGATGGCCTCACATGCCAAAGTAGCGCTGCAGTACTCGGCGGCAGAGGGTCTGCCGTCGCTGCGATCACACATCGCCCGCTTCATGGGCAGCGACGGTGTCCACTGCTCAGCAGATGACATTCTCGTTCTCCAGGGGGCGCAGCAGGGGCTGGATCTGGTCGCCAAAGCGCTGGTCGACCCGGGGGACGTCATTGTCACCGAGAACCCCACCTTCATCGGCGCGCTCGTTGCCTTCGCTCCGTACGAACCCCGGTACGCAGTGGTGGGCCTTGATGAAGATGGGATGGACACAGACGACCTGGAGCGCCAACTCAGGGAGCATCCGGGGACGAAATTTATCTATACCGTCCCCGATTTCCAGAACCCCACCGGGGTCACGATGTCTCTGGAACGGAGGCGACGGGTGCTGGAACTTGCCGAAATCCATGATGTGCTGATCCTTGAGGACACCCCCTACAGGACCCTTCGCTACGAAGGGACATCCATCCCCTCACTGAAAAGTCTTGATACCACTGGCCGGGTCATATACCTGGGGAGTTTCTCCAAAATGCTGGCACCTGGGCTGAGGCTGGGATGGGTGGTCGCCGCTCCGGAGATCCTCCGGAAACTGGCGTTGCTTAAGCTTGCGGCCGACACCCAGTGCAGCACCCTGAACATGTCCGTCGTGTCCGCGTTCCTCGACTCATATGACCTCCAAGCTCATACGCGCAGGTCGATGCAGATCCATAAAACCCAGCGGGACCTCGCACTCGAAACCATCAAATCGACGTTTCCGGCCTCCATCGAACACACCAGCCCAGACGGGGGCTTATTCATTTGGCTCACCTTCCCGACGGGATTCGACGCGGGACAGCACCTCGCGGAAGTCGCGATTCCCGACGCCCGCGCCGCATATGTGCCCGGATCGCCGTTCTACGCTCTGTCCCCTGAAACCAATCACGCCCGCCTCAGCTACGCCGGGAAGACCCCGGAGGACCTGATCCAAGGACTGACACGCCTGGGCGAATCCTTCCAACAGTCCTCTCTCGGCGTATCTGCACTGACCAGACACTGACCAGGAAACGCCCTACTTCACCGCAGGCACGTCATACCGATTGTGAGCAAACCCCATGACCACACCACATGAAAACAGACTGTGGCACTTTCTTGGTTCCACCCAAATAGTGGCCACGACCTCCACGCTGGGTTTTGGCTGGCACTGCCTGGACATGCAGCACGGTCTATGGACCGAGGAAAAGATCCTGGCAGCCTTCGCAGGGCAGAACACGGAAACCTTGGCCGTCCGTCTGCGAAGCGCCAGCTACTCCGACATCGGATTCGCGTTGGACGCTGGCGCTACCCACGTGATCGTCCCGATGATCAACACCGCAGAACAGGCTGCAGCCGTAGCCTTCGCGGCCCGCTACCCACCCCAAGGGGGCCGCAGCTGGGGCCCGTTGACAGCACTGACAGGCTCCCCAGTCCGCAGCCCGGCGGAAGCCAACGAACAGGTCCACCTCACGGCAATGATCGAAACCCGACACGCACTCGCCAACATCGAGGCCATCCTCGACACACCAGGTATCAACTCCATCTTCGTTGGCCCCTTCGACTTGGCACTGGACTTAGGTACCGACGTTGACTCACTACTACGCGATCCTGGCTCGCCTCTGAGGAGGATCGCGGACGCCTGCAATAGCAGGGGAACCAAAGTTGGGGCCTACGCCGGATCTGCCGAACGAGCCACGGCATTCACTGCCTTGGGGTACGACTGGGCAGTAGCAGACAGCGACACCACGCTTTTGGCGGCCGGGGCCACTCAGTCCTTACAGATACCGCTTCCGAATCGCCAGTCGGTCTACTAACCGCCAGCAGGCACGCAGGCAAGACCTATGGCTCCCCGCAATCCGTGACTTAATGACGAGCAAAATGAAAGAACACCTCCCATGAAAGCAGATGCTGCTGGAGTAAATGGAAGCCCTATTCACGCGTCGACCGGACAGCACGCGCCGGCAAGCGGATGGTGGCGGCCCACGCACCACCCTTTGCCATTCCGATACGTCCAACGAGGTGAAACCATGCCGGCCGCCGAAGGATTAGCCGTTTCCTGGCTCTTGTTGCAGGCGCTCGAACCCAGCCAAAGGTTCCACCGGCACGCCCCAGCAAGCTAAGCGTTTCACTGCAGTTAACTCTCAACGGTCATCAACCGGATGACCAACCGCCAATCAACTCAGGAGAACACCCGTGAAAAGCAGACGTCAGGTCCAGACCAGAAACGACCGTGCAACCATCGAGTTACCGAATCGCCGGGAACAACGAACAGACGAACCGTCGGCCCCGAACAAGACTCCGCTTCGGGAACCAGCACCACCCACCGTCTCGCCGGCGCGGTCAAGACCAGCCAGCTGAAGCCAAGGAAGATACCGAACCCGGGGCCCGGATCAATGGATTTCCCTTGCATCACCGAAGAAGTACCCGTCAGGAGACACGTGATGGCCAAAAAACGGTACCGGGAATGGAACCGGCTCCGCGGCGCCGAAGTTGAAGTGCGCCACGATGGCAACATCGTGCGGGTTGGAACCGTCGATGAAGTGATGGAAGATTCTTCGGCGATCTGGATAGCAACCCAAGGGTGCGTGACCCGCCAACTCTTTGAAGTCGCGCTCGGCTACGAAGTGTGGGTTGAACCTCGCCTACTCGAGGGCCCAAACTCATACCGCATGACCGCATCCGCGCTCTACGACCTGCAGTGATCTGACGACAGAGTTGGTGAGATTCCGGAAGCCGAGGGCGGATCCTCGTAGGTGTTCGAGCTTTCCATTGATCGCTCCACTTGGGCCGTTCGAGGAACAGGGTTTCCAGGCGCGTGCGTCGTTTCCCGGTGAGCAGGTCCGCCCTAACATCTCACGCGGCAGCGCTGACTACACTCTCAATTCTTAAGACCCGGTTATCGTCGTGAACCCGGTTGCGGGCTGAGCCGCAAGATCAGCGGAGAGGTCCTGGAGTTCAAGACCGTAGTAGTGCCGGGAGCGATCTTGCAGGTGCCATAGCCGGCCGGGAAGTTCCGCTGGATGCTCAGAAGAATGGAGCGGCCGACTCGTTGTCACCAGCGTCCAAGACACCCGCCGTGAGGGACACGCAGTAAGCGGCCGAACGCGTAAACACCTCCATAGTGCTTCTGCGGTGGAGCGTGAAATGTCTCAACCAGTGTCGACACGACAGGGCCCTATTACCAGTCCTTTGCAGGTCCGGCGGGTAACCCATTATGTATCCCACGCCCGAATGCGAAGTGCGGAAAGCGCTGTCTTGCTTTAGTCGTTAGGGCACAGCAGCAATCTGTTCACGGCGCAGGCAGGCCTTGACCTCGAGAGTTGTGTCCTGCAAACTCATGAACGGGAAACGGAAACCGTTGTCCTGCGGGCGTCGGTTGGTGATGCGTCCGAGTGAAGAAGCAATTTTCTTCGTACCCCTTTCCGACGTCTTGGAGGAACAATGAAGTCCCTGTCCCTGTTACGTGCTGCCAGACAATGTGGCGCCGCCCTCGCCACATCAGCTGTGCTTGCTGGTGGTTTGGTCGCCTTTGCGCCAGCCAGCGCAGCAGTCGATCCAGCGGTGTCGTTTACCGGCTTCACTGAAAAGAGCGACCTGAAGGCCGAAGGCCGCGGTGTGGTGGCCAGTGGGTCGCTCCTGGTTGCAAACAATTCGGCCCCGTCAGGCGCCGGCACCACGTATTTCGTCGACTCCGACGCCGGCGACGATGCTGCAGCCGGTATCTCGGCGTCCACGGCCTGGAAATCCTTCGCGAACGTCAATGCCAAGGAATTCGGTCCGGGCGACCGGATCCTGTTGAAGGCGGGCAGCTCGTGGTCGGCCGAAGGCAACGAGGTCGCGAAGGAAGCTTACGACTACACCCAGTGGAACAGCGGCATCGCTACGGACGTCTCGGCCCCAAATCCCACCTTCCTGCTCGCACCCAAGGGTTCCGGAACTTCAACGAGCCCCATCATTCTCTCCAGCTACGGAGATGGAGCTGCCCCGGAGCTCAACGGCCGCGGCGTGGTCAATGACGTGCTGCAACTGACGAACCAGCAGCACTGGGACATTTCGAATCTGGAAATAAGCAACATGACGGACTCGTTCGACCCTTCCACGTTCCAGCCTCGAGCGAGCAACGGACAGGTGCCTGGCGAGGAGAACCCTCAAACGGGTGACCTGCGCGGCATCCATGTTTCCGGTGAAAGCGCAGGGACCCTGCGCGGCTACGACATCTCCAACGTGTTCGTCCGCGACGTCAGTGGTGTCACGTGGTCGGTCAGCGGCTCAGGTCTTGATCGCTCGAAGCGCTCCGGAGGAATTCTGTTTGAAGGCCTCAAGGGGGATGGCCAGACGCCGACGCAGTTCGAGGATATCTCGGTGCGGGACAGCTTCATTGCGAATACGGCGTTCGCCAACCTCACCTTTAAGCAGTTCGCGGGCATGGGCACCAACCGCTACCAGGACCTGCCCCCGGGTTGGGGTGACCGTGCCGCAGGCCGGGCGACTCCGGACGGCACTCTCACTGAAGATCCGGACTGGCGTCCGCACACGAACATCGATATCTCCGGCAACTACATGACGAACCGGGACACCCAGTACGGCTGGAACTCCATGTACCTGACAAGCGTGAAGGGTGCCACGGTCGAGGACAACATGATCGACGGTGCCGGCGTATCCGGCATCGAAATGTACTACTCCGATAACATCGTCGTGCAGAACAATGAGGTCGCAGAACTCGAAGTGAGGCAGGGCGCAGCCGACTCCAACGGCATCGATCCTGACCGCGGCACATCGAACATCCTCATCCAGGGCAACTACGTCCATGACTCGGGCGAAGGGATCCTGCTGTGCGGATTCAGCTTCAGCACCGCAGTGGTCCGCTACAACATCATCCAAGACATCGACCGGAACTACATCAACCCCCACGGCGACAGCGGCGTAAACGTCATCTACAACAACCTGATGTACAACACGCAGGTTCCGTTGAAGAACAACACCGTCGGCTTCTTCGAATCGTCCGGAAGCGCGAGTTCGTACCTGGTCGCGAAAAACCCGCACCACGTCCTCAACAACCTCTTCGTCAATACGAGAGAGGACGTCAGCGGCGCAGCATTCCGGGCAGAGTTCCCCGGCGTGCACTTCAACAACAACGCCTATCACGGCCCGAAGGTCACCGCTCCAATCCAAGACGCAAACGCCATCACAGCGGATCCGAAGCTGGGTGGCAACCCGGCCGAGGCCATCGGTAACGCGGCGCTCACTTCCGGTGATTCACCGCTGATCAGTGCCGGTGCTCCGGTCGATTTGGCATCAATCGCGCCAGGGTTCCAAGCGACCGGCAATTCCTCTCAAAGCCAACTGCCCCTCAGCGTTGGCTTTTTCTCGCAAAGTGTAACCACGCCTCCAAACGTGGGGCCAACCTCCTATAAGGTCCCAGCGGGCTACGGCCTGGTATCCGGCATTGTCTCGGATGTCGATGGTGAGGCAGTTAGCGGCGCGACAGTCTCTTACGGCTCCGGAACGGTGACCACTGACGTCCGCGGGCACTACGCCATCCAAGCTCCCACGGGCGAGTACACCATGGTTGCTTCCGCCACCGGATACGCGGATGGCGTCCCAGTGACAGTAACTCTCATCGACGGGGAAACGCTGGCCACACCGCTGACGCTCGGCGCGACAACTGCTACGGAAGGCGCTCTGACAGGCACCGTGTCATCCGCCAAGGTGGGGCTCTCCGGGGTTACAGTCACCGTCTCCAAGGGCGATCAGGCTATCGCTACCGCGACGACCGACGCCATGGGTGTCTACAAGTTCCCCGCACTTGCAATGGGTGAAGGCTATGCAGTCTCCGCTCTGAAGAAGGGCTACGAGCCTATCTCACAGTCCGGTGTGGTCATCAAAGCCGCACGAACGGCAGTCGTGGACCTGGTCCTCACCTCCGTGCTCGGAGACCAAGTACGCGATCAACGAGACCTTCGACGACGAGAGCACCGGCGCGTTCACCCAGACGAACGATGGTGTCCTGACCGCGAAAACGGCCCCGACACTCGGATCGATCAACATCCAGGAGGATGCATCCCGGACAGGCAACAAGTACCTCGAGATCGCCAAGACGAGCAGCAGCTCGGGCGTGCTCGCGGTCCACAACACGGCCGAGCAAAACCTGACCGGGACCGTTACACTCGAAGCCCGCGTCCAGCGCACCTCCACGAACGGCACCCCGAACCAGCTCGCAATGTACTCCTACACCGAGTCCAGCTGGAATGCCACCAACCCGCCGGCTTCGGCGAACCCGTCGGCAACGTTCGGCTTCGCGAACGGAAAAATCATCACCCATAACGTGACCGGCTCCGGCTCTGTAAAAAACGTCGGGGACTACAGGGTGGGCCAGTGGTACACCGTCCGCAATGTCGTCAATCTCGATACCGGCACGTTCGACTTCTACGTTGACGACATGACCACGCCGGTGCTCACGGACCAGCCGCTGCGCACCAAGGTGGACGACCTCGACTACTTCAGCTTCTTCATCAACACATCGAACGTCGGCAACATGCTCGTCGATTACTTCCGGGTGAACACAGGCACGCCGTATGACTACAACGATGCCTCGCTCCGCTCGATGGGTGTGATGTCCGCAGACGGGGAGGTCCCGCTGACGCCCTCGGCGGACGGTCTGACCTACTCCGGCAAGGTTGACCCGTACACCAAGGCGGTAGCGGTCACGGCGGCCCCCGGTAGCGCATTCGGCAAGGTCTCCATCAACGGGGCTGATGCCACCAACGGCGGTCCCGTCGAGGTCGCCCTGACGGACGGCTCCCAGGACGATTCCACCTTTGTCACCGACGTGCCCGTCGTGGTCACAGCCGAGGATGGCACCAAGGCCACGTACAACGTCTCCATCTCCCGCACGAACCCGAATCAGTTGACCGAGCTGAGGAACGTAGCCATTGATGGATATGAACTGTCCCCGGCCTTCGAGTCCGGGCGGCAGGGTGCAGACGTTCCCTACACCGTTGCACAGGAACTGGATTCATCAGTCCCGTCCGTGAACGTCTCCTGGCAGGCAGGGTGGGCCGGTCAGCAGATCCAGGTCAACGGCACCCTGATGCCCGAGGGGGCCACCGGGACGAGTGTGGACCTCAAGGACGGTGAAAACGTCATCGAGGTGACCTCAAGCTCCTACCCCGGTGACTTCGGCACCTACGTCATCAAGCTGACGCGGAAGAGCGCAGCGGTGCCTTGGGAGCTGAAGGGCTTCACCTCTCCGGTGGATATGGGCGGACTGTGGAACACCGTGAAGGGCGGAAGTACGGTGCCGCTGAAGTTCGAGATGTTCGACCGTGGCGTAGAACTCACTGATCCGGCCATGGTCAAGAGCTTCGCCGTGACGAACGTCGAATGCCCCGGAACTGAGGCGCCGACTTTTGAGGTTGAATTCGTCACCACAGGCGGAACACAGCTCAGCTATGTGGATGGACAGTTCCTGCAGAAGTGGAAGACACCCAAGGGTGCCGGCAGTTGCCTGAGGGTCACCATGACCGCGGGTGACGGGTCAGAACTGACCGCCAACTTCATCACCAACTAGCAAACAAACACCAGCATTGGGGCCTCGGACACCCAGTCCGGGGCCCCAATGCTTTCCAGTACTGATGGATTTAAAGGAGATTAACGTTGTACTCAACACTCAAGTGGCGGTGGCACCGGCAGGCCAGGCCAAAGCACTCGGTCCTGCTCATGGGCAGCATGGTGCTTGTAGCGGCCATGACCGCCCCCCCAAAGCCCGGCACTGGCTGAGGCAGGGGACAGTACTCTCATCAACGAAGAATTCAGCTCACAGACCGACCCCGCGGATTTCGGTTTCGCCTCCGCGGCTATCATCGCGGACGGAATCCTGAAGATCACTCCCCAAGGAATGCCCAACTACTCCACGTCGGTCAAGGCATTTGACACCAATGTTCAGGACGAAAAAACACTGGACCTTCGCTTCGACTGGAAAACCGGCATCACCAGTACGTCAATGAAGACCGGCACGGAGTTACGGGATGAAGATGGCAATCTCATCTTTGCGATAGCAGCCACCGCAGCCGAACTCCGCTACTCCACCTCGGGTCCTGTTTCCGACTCCAGCTCTGCAACCGAGGCACTGAACCCGGTGTGGAGCAAGGCCACCTTTGACAGGACCAAATGGTACTCGGTGGATCTGCACCTGGACTTTAATGTGGGACGTGTCCAGTATGCAGTCACCAGCAAAGAGGCCAGTCCCAGGGTGGTGGCTTCGGGAACAGGACAGGTTACCGCGAGCAACCTCGCCAAGCTCGTCGCTGCCAACTACTACGGTACCGGGCCGCAGTCTCTGGACAATTTCCGGCTGACCCGTCCGCAAAACACCGCCGATGGTGTGCTTGCAGGCTCCAGCGTCTATGCCTTTGGAGACAGCATTGTGTACGGGCACCGCTATCCACGTGCCTTCGTTGACTTCGTTGCCGAGCGAGAGGGTATGGCACTGACGAAGTACGCCCGGAACGGTGCCACCGTGGGCCCGACGTCCAATCGGATACGTAACCAGGTGCAGGCGGCCAGTGCGGCAAGCCCCGATTTTGTTGTCTTTGACGGCGGCACCAATGACGCTGAACAGGTCGACCTGAACACGTACACGATCGGAGCCGTGACGGATTCCTTCGATGCTGCCCACTTTGACTCCGGGACCTATGCGGGCTCCCTGGAAAGCACCATCCATACGATGAAACAGAAGTGGCCCGCCGCGCAGATTGTTCATGTGACAACGCACAAGCTGGGCTCCCGCTCCTGGCAGACCCAGCTTGCAATCCGGAACGTCACCCTGGAGGTTGCACGCAAATGGGGGATCGCCGTCGCAGATGTTTTTGACAGCAGCACTTTTGACACACGCGACGAGGCTCAGCGCATCGCCTACACGTTCAATAACCTGATCAACGGATATCCAGATACCAACGGAACAGGGACCCACCCAAATATTGCAGGAGTGACCAAATTTTACGTTCCGGTCCTCACGGCCAAGCTCGCCCAACTGGCGAAAACCGATACCCGCGGCCTATACGCGGAGGTTGCCAAGGTGAGCATGCTTAAAGAGGCCACCTACTCAGTGGCCAGCTGGAACGAGCTGACCGCAGCCAGGGCCCAAGCCGAAGAGGTGCTGGAAGCCCCCACGTCCGCCCAGACTGACGTGGATCTGGCCCTCGCAAACCTGCACAGCGCCGTCGAGCATCTTGCGCCGGCAGTTGAGCCGAGGGTGTCGGCACTGGTTGTGGGACCCGAGGCAAATGAGGCCGGTTGGCGTTCCGGTCCGGTGAGTGTGTCCCTTTCCTTGAATGAAGGTACGCGCGCCGGGATCGAGTTCAGGCTCGGCGAGGGCAGCTGGCGGGCCTACCTAGGTCCGTTTGATGTATCCGAGGACGGCGAGACTGTCCTGGAGTACCGGGCCGTGATGAGCGGCGCTCCGGTTGAGAACTCGGGAGGGTCGGAGAGGATCCGCCTCGACCAGACCCCACCGGCAGTCAGCCTGGCAGGCGCCCCGATCGGGGACTACATCTTCGGCCAAAACCCGCCGGCCCCAACTTGCGAGGCCAGCGATGCAGTCTCGGGTCTGGGCTCCTGCGTTGTCTCGGGAGGGGGTTCAACAGTGGGGGAGCACGTTTATACCGCGACCGCCACTGACAATGCGGGAAATGTCAGTACTGCAGAACTGACGTACGCGGTGCTGCCGTGGGATCTGAAGGGATTCAACTCCCCGGTCGAAATGGCCGAAGCCTGGAACACGGTGAAGGGCGGGAGCACGGTACCGCTGAAGTTTGAGATGTTCGCCGGTGGCGTGGAAATCACCGACCCCGCCAAGGTCAAGAGCTTCACAGCTGTACGAGTACAGTGCCCCGGTGCAGGGACGCCGATCAGTGAGACCGAACTCCTCATGACATCCAGCACACAGCTCAGCTACGAGGACGGACAGTTCGTGCAGAAGTGGCAGACGCCGAAGACAGCCGGCGTCTGTACCCAGGTCGCCATGACTGCAGCCGATGACTCAAAGCTGACGGCAAACTTCATCAAAAAGTTGAGGCAGCGGCGGAGGTCCTGGACACCCGTCCGGGACCTCCACCCTGTTCGGATCCATCTACAAAAAGGCCGGCCGATGCCTCTGTACCATACTCATTGGCTCGCGACCGCTGCGAAGCGCCGGGCCCATGCGTTGGGAGGTCAGGCAAGCTTGCCGAAACATCCTCGTAAGAAGAAGGGTCCTGCCACTTGACGGGGAACTTGGATGCCCGTCCCACACGGACTGACCTGCTAAGTTACCGAAACAACCTCAGCTGACAAACCACCTGCCTTCGTAAATCGCCAGCAGCGGTAAACCCAGCCCGGCCGCGCGGCCCACAACGCTCTTGCCGATGTCTTCGTCGCCAATAGCTTGTCGGTGAGGTGACGGGAACCGGGCACCAAAAAGGGCCGAAGTTCACGCGGCGATTCGCCGTGAACTTCGGCCCTCAGCTCTACCACTGCACGAGTATTTGTCGAGCGGCCCTTCCGCCTCGATATCGTTGAGCACCATCGCTGCCGCCACTTTTACCGACGCGGCATGGCACCGTCCTCAACGTGGCCGTCGCCTCGCTAAGACAGTACGGGGACGCGGTTCAGGGGATCCAGAACGTTATACGTGCGCAAGCGCCCGCACATACCGAATTTCTTGATACCGGGACTTGGCGGCACCTGGGCCAGGGCTGCTTCGGACAGTGACCGGCTTTCCCCGTTGGCCAGTGCCGTCAAGGCGGTGTCGGTGTGCCAGGTGGCCCGGGCAACGGTTGAATTCCAGATCTCCCGCCAGCCGGCCGCGCGTGGCTCCACGATCCTTGCGGCGTGCGCGTAGAACCGATCAAGCGCTGCTTCGAAGCCAGCACCTCCAGCGTCAGCCGCTTCCTTCAGGACGAGGAAGCCTTCCACCCCCAGATCCCGACGGCGGCGTGCGGCGTCGAGGAGCTCGGACTCGGGGGAGTCAGGCGGTGGTAATTGGGCGTTGGCCAAGTAAGCGTCCGGGTCGCCCGTCACATGCTCGGGGAACGTCATCACGGCGTCGCCTGCTTCAGGCAGTCCGGCGTTTGACATCACCACCAGTACTTCCAGGTCTCCGTGGTTCACGGCCCGGTGAATCGTTCCGGGCGTGAACCACACAACTGACCCGGGCCATAGTTCGGTTTCAAGGAATCCGTCCGGGGTGATGGTCTGGATCGCTCCGCGGCCAGAGACAACAACGTAGGCCTCTGTTGAGGCAGTGTGCAGGTGGGGCGTGCCGCCGGCGATGCCGTCGGACGCCTCGTCGCTGTAGACACTGAGCCGGGTTACGGCGGTTCCGCCGGGGAATATCGGTTGTGTCCCGGTCCCGGGCATCACGAGAGCGCGTCCCGACCCCAGGAAGCAAGGCGTGCGACCTCGTCATGGGATTCCATGCCGTCCGCGATGACGACCGCGTAGCGCAACCGCAGGGTTTCTCCGGCAGGGAGTTCGAACTCCTGGCTGAAGAAAGGGGAGGGGCACAGGCAGGCAAACTGCTCGTTGCGGGTGAACCATTGGGGAGGATGCAGCGGGTTCGCTGTCGAGTCAACCATGACGATGGTGGACCAGCGGGCGGATTCATCGTGCTGGCCCGAAAAGCCCATCCATTCTTCCCGTGTTCCACGGAGTTCTTCGCCGCCACTGGCCGAGGGCGAGTGGATGACTCCACCGGTGAAGGACCGTGGCCCGCGCCAGAAGAGTCCGCCGTAGCCGGCATTTTCTCTCCCCTTTGTGGTGGGGGAGCCGAACCAAATCGCGTCGCGGGACACATTGGTCATCGTCGTCTCGAAGATGAGCGCCCACGCTGCCCCATCGCCAACGACCTGGGCATTAATCCGCCGCTCCTCGCTGATGAGCAGCTCACCCTGCTGGGTGGTCCAATCAAGGTGGTGGGCGATAAGTGCGGAATTCTTATCGACCGTGAGCTCCGATAGGGGTGCGCTGGTAGCCCTTCCGTTGTTCTCCAGCTGCACGTAGGTGCCCTGACCGGGTTCGTCGTCGGGCTTCTGCACATAGGTAGGTCCGCCCCAGAAGTTGTGGGAGCCGACGTGCGGCAGCGCCCAGGCGATTCCCTTGTGCCATACATGGTCATGCGGGCGGAACAGACTCACCACGTCCCCGCCGAGCGTCCGCAGCGGGTGGAGGTAGGGCTTGGGGGATTCCAGCTGGATGGTGTCGGGGCAGTATGTATAGGTCAGCAGCTCAGTGTTGCCGTGAAAAACGGTCACTGACTCGTCGAGCCGATGGGTAGCTGTCAAGCTCATCGCAGGACACCTGCCTCTTCCGCTGAAACGAGCCAGGGAGCACCGGAACCGAGCATGCTTGAGTAGAACGGGTCACCCGGAGCGATTTCACCGCGCAGTACGCGGCGGCCGGTAAACGAGGATGCGTAGACCGCTGCCACGAATTCCATCGTGTTCCGCGCTGCCGAAAGGGATACCCCCGGGGCGGTTCCGGCATCCAGTGCATCGAGGATGGCAGCGATCTGGGAGCTATGGCCGCTGGCCTCGTCCGGAAGGTTGTCGTTCCAGGCTTCCTGGACGGATGTATCCTCCCCTATGCCTGTAACGGTCCAATCCCGGTTGCCGTAGCCATAAAGGTGATCGAGCTCAACGGAGGCGTTTTCGAAGTCAAAGCGCAGGTGGCTTGTTTCGCGGACCGAGACCACTGAATTGATCACGGTGGCGATTGCCCCGCTTGCGAAGCGGACGAGCGCTACTGAGACATCTTCAGTGTCGGTGGGGCGCGACTGCCGCCCAGCAACGGCAGTTACTTCTTCCCAGTCGCCGAGAATGGACAACAGCAAATCAAACTGGTGTATACCGTGCCCCATGGTTGGTCCGCCGCCTTCGACGTCCCAGTTTCCACGCCAAGGCAGGGAGAAGTAGTCGGCATCCCGGTACCAGAGGGTGTTGGCCGAAGCCAGCAGCGGGCGGCCGAGCACTCCTTCTTGGAGCAGGGAGCGCAACCGGACGGCGCCGGAGCCGAAGCGATGCTGGAAGACCGTCAGGACCGGAACTCCGGTTTCTTTTTCGACGGCGGCCAGCTCATCCATTTCCGCGAGGGAGAGAGCAGGCGGTTTTTCGATGAGGGGAACAACTCCGGCACGCAGGCACTCAATGGCCAAGGGCACATGCGACCCAGGGGGAGTGCAGATATGCACGAGGTCCAGTTCCTCCGCGGCCAGGAGCCCGGCGAGGTCGGGGAATGTGTGGGCAACGGACCATTTTTCAGCGAATGTGGCTGCGCGGGCAGGGTCAAGGTCAACCGCTCCAACCAGCTCGATCCGCCCGGCCAGTTCGGTCAAGGCTGCGGCGTGGGCTGTGGCGATGCCCCCGGTACCGACAATGGCGGCCCTGTACTTTGGCGAAGTTCGGTGTGTCAAGGAATGCTCCTGTGCATAAGTGTGTGAGGTCGACAGGTGGCTGTGGCCCGGACCCCGCGGAGTGTCCCGGCCACAGCGACCTGCCTTTTGTTCTGGTGGTGCTAGCCGGCGTTCTGGACGTCGGCGGTGAGTTCCTTGATGAAGGCCTTTGCGGCCTCGTCGGAGGAAACCTGGCCGAAGAGGACCTGCTCGGTGTACTTCTTCAGGAGAGCCTCGATGCCGCTGCCGCCCGGAGGCGTGACAGTCTCGGCTTCCCCAACGTCGCCGCTGAGGTCATCGAGGAACTGGATCGCGGCCTTGTCCGTGTCACTGACCTTTGATGCGATGTGGGCGCGGATCTTTTCGTTGGCCGGAACGCCTCGTTCGGTCAGCTGGATGTCTGCTGCTTCCTCGCCGTTGACCAGGAAGTCCAGGAAGAGGGCTACCTCTGCCGAGTGTTCCGTGCGAGAGGACGCTGACCAGTACATCGACGGCTTGTACCAGTACTCGCCGTTGGAGCTTTGGGGCAGGCGCAGGACCTGGAGTTGCTGGCCGCTGGCCTTGGACAGTGCAGTGACCTGGCTGTTCCACCAGTTACCCAGCGCAGCCTGGTTCGTTGCAGTGAACGATTCGGAAAGCCCACCGCCCTGCTTTTCGATGCTGGCGGCAGCCGGCGGCGCAGAACCTTCGTCAGTGAGCTTCTTGAGCTGATCCCACCAGGTTTTTACGGTTTCCTGCTTGATGACAACCTTGCCGTCTTTGTCATAGAGCCGGTCGTCATTTTGCCGTGCCCACAGGCGCAGTCCGCCGTCTTCAAAGCCCCAGGCCTGGGTTCCGTAGAACTTGCCGCCCCCGGCCGCGGAGATTTTCGCGGTTATCTTCTCGAAGTCTTCCCACGTCCAAGTTTTGTCGTCGGGAATCGCGACGCCGGCTTCCTTGAAGATCGCCGGGTTGGCCATCATCGAGTAGGCGGTTACGCCGGCGGACAGCCCGTAGAGGCCGTCGCCGACCTTGCCCGAGTCGACGGCGCTTTGAGGAAAGTCTCCCGTCTTGAGGGAATCACCAAGGGTGGAAAGGTCCAGCAGTGCGCCCCGGTCGGCGTAGGTGCTGATGTACTTCTCATCCATCTGAATGATGTCGGGCGTGTTGTTGGCTGCCGTCTCCGTGGCGAGTTTGTCCCAGTAACCGCCCCAGTCGGAGTACGACGGCTCGATGCTGATGTTCGGGTGCGCCTTCTCGAAGGCATCAATAATTTTCTGCGTATTCCCTTGGCGGACGTCGTTGCCCCAAAAACTCATGGTGAGCGTTACGGGTTCGGTGGAAAGCTCGCCGGGCCCGCTGGAGGAAGCGCTGGGGCCACAGCCGGAAAGTACAAGCGCCGAAGTTGCTGCCAGGGCGGCGATGCCCAAAGCTCTGCGGGTAAAACGGACACCAGTCATGGTGAACCCCTTTCTAGGAATTTGCTTTTGTGGTTGATGCGAATGGATGACGGGCAGTAGCGAGGACGGGGAGCTACTTGCCGCCGGTAGTGGCGATGCCTTTGATGAGGAACCGCTGGCCGAAGAGGAAGACCAGGAAGATGGGCACCAGGGACACAACGGACATGGCGAACATGGGGCCCCAGTTGGTGGCCGACTGTGCATCCATAAAGGCCCGGAGGGCCAGGGGCACCGTGTACATCTCGGGTTTGGTCAGGTAGAGCAGCTGTGAGAAGAAGTCGTTCCAGGTCCAGATGAAGGTAAAGACGGCCGTCGTGGCCAGCGCTGGCACCATCAGAGGCAGGATGACCAGGGCGAAGATTCTTCCCTGGCCACATCCGTCGATGCGGGCCGCTTCATCCAGTTCCCGGGGGATGCCGCGGATGAACTGCACCATGAGGAAGATGAAGAACGCGTCCGTCGCGAGGACTTTCGGCAGGATGAGCGGGATGAAGGTGTTCACCCAGCCCAGCTGGCTGAACAGGATGTACTGGGGAACGATCACCACGTGAATGGGGAGCATGATCGTAATCAGCATGATGGCGAACCACCACTTCTTGCCTGCAAAATCCAGGCGGGCGAAAGCGTAGGCAGCCAGCGAGCAGGAGAACAGGTTTCCCAGGATGCAGCCAAGAACCACCAGACACGAGTTGATCAGGAAGACCGTGAACGGGCTGGACAGGGTAGTCCATCCGTCGGTGTAGTTCGAGAATTGGGGGTCACGGATAATCAGGCCCGGATCACGGAAGATCACATCGGTGGGCCGCAGCGAGGAGACCACCAGCCACAGCACCGGGTACAGCATGACCAGGCCACCAAGAATCAGCAGCGCATGCTTGACCAAAGGCGCGATGGCCCTGCCGGTCCGGGACCGCCGCGCTGTCCCCCCCGCTGCGCGGCGGGGGCCGGTGCCGAGGGTGACGCGGGCCTCTGCGGCGGCGGACGCGGCCGGCGACTCGAGGGTTTTGAAGTTAGTCATCGTAGAACACCCAATACTTAGAGGCCCAAAAATTGATTGCGGTGAAGGCACCAATAATCAGGAGCAAAACCCAGGCCATTGCTGAGGCGTAACCCATATCAAAGTTGGCGAAACCGCGGTTGTAGAGATAGAGCGTGTAGAAAAGTGTCGATTCGGCCGGACCGCCGCTGCCGCCCGAAACAATGAACGCCTGAGTGAAGGACTGAAAAGCGTGAATGATCTGCAGGACGAGGTTGAAAAAGATAATCGGCGTCAGCAGCGGAAGCGTGATGGTCCGGAACTGGAGGAACCTGGAGGCCCCATCCGTCGAGGCCGCCTCGTAATACATCGCCGGGATCTGCCGCAAACCCGCCAGGAAAATGACCATGGGGGCACCGAAGGTCCAGACGTTCAGGATGATCAGCGTTCCCAAGGCGGTCTGCGGATTGGAGATCCATCCCTGGCCCTCAATCCCGAAGATCGCCAAGAACTGATTCACCAGGCCTTCGGTCCCAAATACCTGCTTCCAGAGAACAGCGATGGCAACGGAAGAGCCCAGCAGCGAGGGCAGGTAGAACACCGAACGATAGAAGGAAAGCCCCCGCACGCCACGGTCAAGAACCATGGCCAGCGCCAGCGCGATGCCAAGCTGGACAGGCACCGACACGAACACGTAGAGGAACGTTACGCCGAGAGAATTATGCAAACTTTCGTCGGTTAACATCCGGGCGTAGTTGGCAAACCCATTGAACTTCGGCGGCTGCAGGAGGTTGTACTTGGTGAAAGACAAGAACAGCGACGCCACCATGGGCCCTGCCGTGATGATTCCCAAACCAAGGAACCACGGAATAAGGAAAAGGAAGGCAGCCTTGTTGTGCTGATGCTTGACTTTGGTTCCTGGCTGGCCCTTGCCCCGCTTCGTGCTAAGGGAACGAAGTTCGCCGAGGGCACTCATGAGGCCCCGCTCCGTGATGTGTCATATGGACGAGTGCATCTCATGGAGGCACCTCCTGTAATAGATCGACTTTGACCTGGGGTTTCGCAAGACACGTCCTGCTGAGTACTTCTCAAACCACCGGGATAACGTATTCCGTTTGCTTCGTTAAGTTTTACCATTCGCTCACGGGCGAACACAAGGGCAAAAAACCAAACATCTACGTCGAGTTTCCGCCGTCTACACGGTCTTTACCTGCATTGCGGGAATCGGGCATGGGGAGAGCCCAGCAACAGGACGGAAAAATTAGGACAACGGTTTCCATAATGCGGTCGGATCGTGCGGGGGAGTTGGGGAAGTGAGGAACGCTAGGGCTGCGAAGAAAGCGGTGCGGTGCTGTCCCGGACGATGAGGGCACCCCTCAGATGAATAGATCGAGGGGCAGCGTCGGGGGTCTCTATAGCGAGTTGTAATGCCCGCCGGCCCGCTTCAACAAACGGAAAGGCAATGGTCGTCAGTGCGGGGGAGACGTCCCGCGCCAAAGGAATGTCATCGATACCTGACAGGGAAATGTCTTCCGGGACCCGCAAACCCATCGAGCGGAACCCCTTTACGGCGCCAATAGCAATGACGTCGTTACCCGCCAACACCAGATCGGGAGGAACCGAGCCTTGGGCAAGTACGATTGCCGCTGAACGGCCTCCCTCCCGTGATAGGTCGCACTCAATTACCCTGACGCTGGACGGATCGATACCGTGGGTCGCCAAGCCGGCCAGGAACCCGTCAGTCCTGGCCCTGAAGGCGGGGTGATCAGCGGCGAGGATCGCGATCCTTCTGCGGCCTAATCCGCCCATGTACGCGCCCATTACCCGTGCACTCTCGTAGTCGCTGAAATTGACCGCATGGATGGGCATGTCGCTGTCTCCGACGACGACCATCCCGCCGCCTGCAGCCCTGAAGTCCTCGAACTCGTCACGGATCTGCTGGCTGACCAGCGGACCGGTAAGCGTGCTCGCTGCCAGGACGAACGCGCGGGGGTTCAGCGCCCGAAGCGTTCGGACGGCCGCCAGCCGTGCCTGCGGATCCGGTCCGGTGGCTGAGACAGTTACAATAGCCCCCGCGTCGCGTCCGGCCTCTTCCATGCCGGCGGCAATTGCCGCAACAGAAGCGGTGCGCGGGTCATTGGCCAACAAAATTACGGCAGTGCGGCGGCCACGCAGTGCCCGGGCCGAGAGATTCGCGACGTAGCCAAGGGACTGGGCCACGGCTTTCACCCGCTGGGCGAGGTCGCTGCTTACACTCTTCTCACCACCGTTGAGCACACGGGAAGCTGTCGACGGCGACACTCCAGCTACGCGTGCCACCTCCAACAAAGTGACGCCATGGACGCGACCACTCATGCCCTCGCCGCCTTTCATTAGGAGATGGTAACCAAGCCCGGGAAGATCGTATTCGATCATCCCATGCGCATAGCTGATGAATCCGCATGACAAACTTGGAACCAGCGGAAACGACGGGAACAGCACATGCAGATGATTAAGGAATCGGAGCGTCCCTCCGTGACCCTCCGCGAGGTTGCTCGCCTGGCGGGGGTTTCCCCCGCAACCGCTTCCCGGGCACTTAGCCCTGGAGCCAGAACGGTGCGGGCAGAAGCCCGCGAGAGAGTGGTGGAGGCTGCAGAAAGCCTTGGCTACCGTCCAAACCTGACAGCGAAAGCGACTGCTACGGGCACGACGCAGACCATTGCTGTGATGGTGTCCGACATCCGCGATCCGTACTACACGACCATAGCTCAGGGCTTGATTGAAGGCGCGGCGGCAGCCGGGCTGATCGTCACCCTGGTCGGCACCAGCAGTTCCACAGCAGAGGAGTCTTCATTACTCCATGAGCTCCGGGGGCTCAGCCCGAGGATGGTCGTGCTCACCGGAAACAGGGTAGGTAATGGTGAGGCACGGCAGAAACTGGTGCAGGAGCTCAGCCATTACAAAGACAACGGCGGGCGCGTTGTGGTCGTGGGGCAGGATGAGTTGCCCTTCGATACAGTCGTTCTGGGCCACGAGGCAGGGGCGGCCGAGCTGGCCCAAGTTCTCGTCACAAGAGGCTACCGGAACCCTGTTCTCCTCGGTCCGCCAGAGAACTCAGCGAACTCGACCGAATGGGAACGCGGCTTCATTAAGGGGGCGCAGGCAGCCGGCATCGAGATGGACCCCACTTATGTCCATCGCGCACCGTTCAGCCGTGACGGAGCCTACGAAACAGTTCGACGGCTGGCACGGCACGGACTGGGAAACACCGACCTCATCGTCGCTGCGTCCGACCTCATGGCAATCGGAACCCTGAGTGCGCTTCGGGACTCCGGAATCGAGCCGGGGAGAGACGTGGCAGTCGCAGGTTTCGATAATATCGTCGGCGCCCAGGACGTCACCCCTGAACTGACCACAATAGATCTGGGACTTCAGGAAGCAGGCGCCGCGGCGCTGGCCCTCGGCCTTCACCAGAGCCACCAACGGCAGATACTGACAATACCAACGGAACTCATCATTCGGGACAGCACGCCAAGCCGCTAGTCCTTTAAGCTGCTGGCTCCGTACCACTCGGATCATCGGCAGTTGGCGGACAGAAATAGAATCAACCTATCGACTTTAGGTCTGTACAGCTCGCGGGGAACGACGAGCTGACACCGATACCTAAGGGCGACAACGATGTTCCAACTGAAGGACGGAGCCTGGAAGTTCTCCGCCGCCGTGCTGAGCCCATAACTGGCTTCCAAGTCGATCGCAGGTAGCGCCGGTTCTTCTCAGGGGCACTGGACAGGACCCCGCAACACGGAGAAAAGGTGCTGAAGCCGCTCCAACCCGGTAGAGGCTCCCCTCGCCTTAATGGCTGTTGCCGCTTCCTCGGACGAAGCCCCGACCAATTCGATGCCACGCGCGGACTGTTCGAGTAGCGGCTTGACCTCTGTCAGCTCGGGAACTACGGAAGCTCTGATGCTTCCCATCGGACGGAGCGGAGCACCGGCTGTTGAGGGTTGCCTCTGACGGGGAGGTTATCCGCCGATGCCGGTTATGGCGACCATAATAGGCACGATGCTGATGATGAGGACTGCCCCAAGGATGTCGAAGACGATTCCAGTGCGGATCATTTTGGTGATTGGCACGGTGCCTGAACCGTAGACGATGGCGTTCTGTGGGGTCGACACGGGAAGCATGAACCCGAAGGATGCTGCGAAGGTCGCAGCCAGGGCGGGGATGAACGGGTCGACGTCCATCGCCATGCAGAGCGGGATGACGATGGGAACGACGACGGCCGCCGAGGCGGTGTTGCTGGTTGTTTCCGAGATGAGGATGGCCAGGACCACCGCGAACGCGGTGATGGTGACGACGTTGGTGATGTCGAGACTCTGAGAAGCGGTGGTTCCGATGGTTTCGGCGAGACCGGTGGCCGCAAGGAGGGAGCCGAAGATGATGCCGGTGCCGAAGAGGATGATCGTTCCCCAGTCGATTTTTGCTGCGTCCGACCAGGTGAGCGTGGCCTGGCGCTTCTTCCAGTCTGTGGGGAGGATGAACAGCAGCGAGGCTCCGAGCACTGCCACGATGCCCTCATCCAGCCGGTCGTCGAGGAAGATGTAGAGATCGGAATCCGCGCCGAGGAAGAGGCTTGCCACGGCTGGGAGTAGCCAGAGGGTGACCGTGAAGCCGAATGCGACCAGAGTGTTGACCTCGGCCCGTTTCATCTTGCCCTGGGCGGCTTTTTGCTCGCGGATGAAGTCATCGACGCCGGTGATTTGGCGTATCTCGGGCTTGTTGATCAGGAACATGATCACGGCAAGTACAGCGAACATGGCCAGGCAGAGGGGTGCGGCGGTGGCGGCCCATTGGGCGAAGGAAATGCGTTCCCCGGTGGCTTCCTCGATGAGGCCGCGGCCGATGAGGTTCGGCGGGGATCCCACGGGTGTGAGCAGGCCGCCGATGCTGGCACCGTAGGCCAGCATGAGCATCAGTGCCGCTCCCACGCGCAGGCGGAGTGGGTCGAAGTCTGCCTTGACGGCCCCGCGGTCCTGCATGAGTTGAGCGATGACGGCCAGGATGCCCAGTGCGGTAGGCATGAGCATAGCCACCGTCGCCGTGTTTGAGACGAAGGCCGACAACAGGCACGTGATCGCGCCGAACGCGATGATGATGCGGTAGGTGGACTTGGCACGCCGGGGATGGAGAGCACAGCGAAGGCCAGCCGTTGGGCTATGCCGTGTTTAAGCATCGCCTGGGCAAGGATGAACGCGCCGATGAAGGTGAAGATTGTCGTTGAGCCGAAGGGCCTCAGGACGTCGCTGGCCGGGGCGACCCCGAGGATCACGACGGCGGCCACCCCGATGAGTCCTCCCACAGGGATGGGCACGGACTCGCAGATCCACAGGATGATCACACCGAGCAGGATCGCGGCCAGTAGCTGTTGCGTCGGGTCCATTGCGGTGGGCAGGAGGGCGAAGACGACCGCCACGGCCGGGGCAAGGAAGAACCCCAGTGTTTGGCGTGCCCTCTCGAACTTCTCTTCCCGGGGGGAAAGGGTTTGTTCACTTAGGCTTCGAAACGTTTTTCCGCCCAACAGGGCTGCCATAACGTCGGTTCGCCGGGGCGAACCCGGTGCTTGCGTGGGTGCAGGGAGATTGTTGGACATCCTCGTCCTTCGGTCGCTGGGTGGATCCGTTCGGTTCGGTTACCCGGCATTGCGGTTCCGGGGCGACGGGTGCCGAACGGTCAGGATGCTGCGGGCGCAGCAGTGGGCCGCCGCCGGCCTTCACTGGGCAGGGGGTCTAGGTGGCGCGAAAATGCGACTGTTCGGTCCTCGACGCGGTCAGCCGGCGGCGACGGCACGGATTTCGTCGGCGATGGTCTTCCCGAGCAGTGCGGTTGTGCCGCTTCCGCCAAGGTCCGGCGTGAGGGACTGGTCTCCCCTGGCCAAGACGTTCTCGAAGGCGCGCACTACTGCGGCCGCTGCGGCGTCTTCGCCGAGGTGCTGGAGCATCATGGACGCGCTCCAGATCTGTCCGATGGGGTTGGCGATGCCTTTTCCGGCGATGTCCGGGGCTGATCCGTGAACCGGTTCGAAGAGGCTCGGGAACCGGCGTTCGGGGTTGATGTTGCCGCTGGGTGCGATGCCGATGGTTCCCGTGCATGCCGGTCCCAGGTCGGACAGGATGTCCCCGAAGAGGTTGCTGGCCACGACGACGTCGAACCTTTCGGGATGCAGGACGAAGTTCGCTGTCAGGATGTCGATGTGGTAGCTGTCGGTCCTGACGTCGCTGAAGTTTTGCGCCATCGCTTCGACCCGCTTGTCCCAGTACGGCATGGTGATCGAGATGCCGTTGCTCTTGGTTGCCGACGTGAGGTGTTTCTTCGGGCGGCTGTCGGCGAGGTCGAACGCGTATTTGAGGATGCGGTCCACCCCGGTCCTGGTCATGACAGTTTCCTGGATAACCGTTTCCCTGTCGGTCCCTTCGAACATCATGCCTCCGATGCTCGAGTATTCACCCTCGGTGTTTTCCCGTACGACGTAGAAGTCAATCTCCCCTGGAACCCGGTCCGCCAGAGGGCTCTTGACGCCGGCCAGCAGCTTGACGGGCCGCAGGTTGACGTACTGATCAAAGTGGCGCCGGAACTGCAGGAGGCTTCCCCAGAGGGAGATGTGATCCGGGACAGTTTCCGGAGAACCAACAGCACCGAAGAAGATGGCATCGAAGCCGCTGAGCTGATCGGACCAGTTATCAGGAAGCATTTGCCCGTGCTTGAGATAGTAATCGCCATTCGCGAAGTCAAAGAATGTGGTCTGCAGGTTGAAGTCAAAGGACTCTGCCGCGGCTTCCAGTGCCCGGACCCCCTCCGGTACAACCTCCTGCCCAATTCCGTCTCCGGCGATCACGGCAATCTTGTGCGTCTGCGTCATGGTGAAACTTTCTTATTGGGGCACCGATGCCGGGCCTGCTAATACCGAGTGGCGCGTTGTGCTTTCTGTCACACCAGTGTATGGATGAAGAAGAGCTACAGTTAGAGGCTTTGAAGCAAGGCATTGTTTCTTGAGGAGAAAGAAGAGGATTTTGTGGATTTGAGCAGCGTGGATGACCTGGAGTTTTTCGAACAAATCTCCCGCTCGCGAAGCCTCACGGATGCTGCCAGAAGCTGGGGAAAGTCACTCCCCTCAGTGAGTAAGCGGTTGACTCAACTGGAGTCCCGGCTGGGCGTGCAGCTCGTCCGAAGGAGCACCCGCCAACTGACCCTCACACCCGAAGGGGAGCAATACGCTGCCGGGGCCTTGTCAATTTTGCAGCAGAAAACCGACCTCGAGGAAGGGGTGTCGCAAAAATACGGCGACCTGCAGGGACGGATCGCCGTGCACTCGACCATTGGGCTCGGCCGGATCCACATCGCCCCCTTGCTCGGCGAATTCGTGCGGGAACACCCGCGGATCTCGATTGACCTGGAGCTGTCGGCACTTCCCCTCAATATTGCCGGGACAAGCTTTGATCTCGGCATCCGAGTCGGCAGCCTGCAAGACTCACGTCTCAAGTCCAGACGCCTTGCGGAAAGCCGCCGGGTGGTGTGTGCTGCCCCTCAATACCTCGACAGCGTCGGCCGGCCCAAGACAGTGGCCGAACTGGAACAGCACAACTGCATCATCCTCCGGCAGGAGCACAGCGACTATGCCGTGTGGAGGTTCGGAACAGAACGCCGGGAACAACAGGTGCGGGTGAACGGCAACATGGTCAGCGACGACGGAGAAGTCGTCACCGGATGGTGCCTTCAGGGTCTTGGACTCATCATGCGCTCGAGCTGGCACGTAAACCCGATGCTGCGGCAGGGCCTGCTGCAGCAGGTTCTGGAGGACGTGCCGACGCCGGCAGCGGACATCCATGCCGTGTACCCGGCCGGCGTACACACCCCACGCCGCGTCAGTGAAGCCATCGACTACCTCAGGAGGGGACTCATGGAACGACTGGCGTAATACGGTGGCGGCCTTTCGAAGCGTGCTGAAACGGAACCGAGCCGTGCGGAAAGCCTGCACCTGCGCTAGGCCAGTGGCTGTCAGATGTCAGGACCGGCCCTAAGACTCGCTGGCCGGCGGCTGGACGACCGGTCTCCGGCCAGCCGCTACAGCTTCGCGGGTGCCGCGACCAAGCGCGGGGCGCGTCGGAGGAGCAATTAATTTCAGCACCGGCAAGCAATGCCTTTGCTGCGGCTTGAATCTTTCTTTGCCGAAGGCGGTGTCCCAGCCGATGACGACGGCAGCAGCGTTCGTGGAGTCCCAGGCGAGTGCCCGGTCCAGGTTGACGAGATTCAGTCCGCGGCGTTCAAAGTCGTCACGTACGCCGTTGCCGCCAACACGAGAAGCGGCTGGTCCTGATAGAGAGTCTGCGTTGTTTCCGCGGCGACAACAGCTGGTGTGAGCACTTCGTCGTCCCGGACGTCCATCCGTGGGAGCGGAGGGACGCACCGATCTGTGCCGGCGTCTGCATCGATCCGCTGGTGAAAACTGCCATGGTGCGGCCGGTGCTGCGGACGAGTTTGATGGTTTCCCGCGCCCCGGGCAAGGCGTTGCCGCCGTGTCCGCTGGGCCCGTTTCGGCGCCCGAACACAGTCATCGCGGCAAAGGCGACTGACCTGCGAAAACGCCGAATTGGCCATAGAGCGGGAGTTCTCGCAGCTACTTCTACTCCTGTGCTTTCAACGCCGATAACGGACCTTTCGTAAAGCTGGGGGGAGTCATCATGGGCGGCGCTGTCACTCGTTCATCGATCCCATGAAATTGCTGATCTTCTTTTGCTCAAGCCGCGTTAGGAAACCGAACTTGCGGTAAAGCGAGACGACTAAATCACTCTGGTCGTTGCACTTATCCATGAACCGCACCATTTTCACTGCATCAGAGAGCCGCACTTCCGATACTCTAAAGGAAGCGGAGGCGGTAGCCGATGACAGCCCGATAGCCTGGACCCGAATGGTAAATTTCTGTTCCGGCAATTCATGCCGAAGCCGCTGACTAATGTCCGGTACGCGACTCAGGAGAGCCCGGAACGACGAGGCTTCCTCGTTCCACACTTCGGCGCCGTCACCGCGGGTCCGCGCGGCCAACTCAACAACGACGGAAGGCCGGTAAGGATCGAGTACCCGTTGTTCCCATAGTCCCTTCAGCTGCCGCCACTTGTGGAGAATTTTGGCCACTCTGGCCAACACAACCGACGCTGCCCCCGCCAGAAACTCCCAGTGATCCTGCACCCAGAGCAAGACTTCCAAAAAGGCTGGACCACCGGACGTGGCACCGCGGCCCGCATAAAAGCAACGGCGGCAAGAGAGACCGCTTTCCGTCAAGTATTGCTCAATGAGGTCCATCGCACGATCACCGACCACTTTCCCGTCATAAACAGCGGGTCCCTGAAAGAATGCGGTGAAATCGACACCCGAAAAGTCGATGGAAGCCTCGGGGTCTAGAGGGATCATCATGTGTTGACTATAAAACCTGGTCCACTATAAAACCCTTCCGGACATTCCAGAGACAAGCGGTATCCAGGCGAGAAACAGAAGGGCACTAGCGGCGGCGACTGGTGAACCGAAGGGGCTAGCGCACCCATTCGTCAGCGATGCTGCTGGCAACCTGAAGGATGATGTCGAGCCCACCCCCGGAAGCGACCCAATTCCTCTCCGTGTTTTGCTCTTTCAAAACATAGTTCTGTATGTGTGCCTTGTTGGCCGTCTTGCGGAGACACTGTCGGATTTCCCCGGGATACCGGCCCTGAGCGGGCAGGTCGTAGTAGATGTCTTCGCTGCCGCCTCCATCGCGCTCCGGAGTTGAAGAAACCAGTTTTGCGATAAGGCTGTCATAGTAGTCGGTTAGCTGGACGAAGTCGCTAAGCCTTAAAGCTCACATAGCTTTGATGAGTTCGACGGACAGGCACCGTAAGGGCTTGTGATAGAGCGCAAGGACAGCCGCGGTGGAGTACGGTGCCGGCCGGACGTCGAAGAACCTCATGCAGTGTGGTGCTCGCTAGCGCCCACGAGTCCGGCGCCTAAACACTATGCTCTATCTGGGGGTAGCTACCCTGCTGATCTGAGAGTAGGGGAATTTGAGCGACACGGGTGAGCAACCTATCCAGGCTGGCGACGGTACAAGTTCAGTGTTCGACACTAAAGTCGATGGAGAACCCCTTGGCGGCATATCGAGCTCGCTGCGAGGAAGGACGGGGGAGTGGATTGCTCTTCCGGGCGCCCGCGACCTATTCGAGCAAACGCGAGGCACGAACGAACGCGAGGAAGTTAGGAACGAATTACTTCGCGCGTTAATGAGTGATTCGTTTATCGTCCTAAGCGGCCTAGGAACATCGCTAGGGATTCCACGCCTTCAGCAGGGTAAGGCCCCAACCATGTGGGACCTTTGGGAAAAAGTCAGCAAACTACCTGACTTTCAGACGGTTTCAGCAAGCGTTCCTAGAACCATTCTGGAGACTGAAAACATAGAGCACTTCCTGTCGCACATTCAAGCACAGCTGAGTCTGCAAGAAGACGAAACGCTGAAGGCCTTCCTCGATCAGGCTCAGGACGTTATTCTCGACGCCTGTAGCTTCGTGAGCACGGACAGCGACCTAGACATTCATCAATTGTTCTTGCGAAAGATCGGCCGTCGGTCCGCACGACTACAGCGCACGAAAGTCTTTACAACCAACTACGACCTTGCCTTCGAGGAAGCAGCTGGACGTGCTCGCTTCCAGATCATAGATGGCTTTGGGGTTTCCTCACGTCGTGAATTTGACGGAGGCTTATTTGATGTGGATTTCGTCCGGCGGGGCGCTCACGATCGATTAATCCTGGAGGGTAATGTACTGCACCTCCTCAAGCTTCATGGCTCCGTGGACTGGGAAAGTACTGGGTCCACTACGCGACGCGTAGCAGGTAAACCAAATATCCCCGTTCTGATCTATCCGTCGGCAAATAAGTATCAGCTGAGTTTCCGCCAGCCCTATCTCGAGATGATGTCCCGATTCCAGATGGCCCTTCGCGTTCCTGACGTATCGCTGCTGGTGGTTGGGTTTGGGTTCAATGATGAACACATAGTGGCACCAATCGAAGCCGCGATACGAAGCAATGTTGGGTTACGCATTATTGTCGTCGACCCAGGAATCCGACTTGAGTCAAAACGAAGCGCAACCATGCATTGGTTGGAGAGGTTGGCTCAGGACGGAGACCACAGAATCACCCTTCTGGAAGGGCGCTTCGATGACCTCGTAAGGGTAATGCCAGATGCCTCGGAGTTCGATGAAAGACAAGCCCATGCGGACAGGATCTCGCGCCTCGAAGAGCGCAGGACGACGTAGTGCTGCACCTCTTTTCACAGGAGCGGCACGTCGGCACCGTCTCACGCGTCGAGGGATCGTACATTGACGTCGACTTGCCTGGGGCAGGAGACCTTCCGTCGATGCATTTCGGTCAACGCGTGGGACAGGGCGAAGTTGGGGAGTTTTTCATCGTCGAAGCCGGCGGGCGCGGCATCTTCGGACGCCTGATCGAAGTTACGAGGGTTGGACCGGTAGCTGATACCCGCGACCTTGACCGACGCGAAGGCACACGCGGCAACTGGGGACGTGTCCAGCTCCTTTCCACAGTTGAGAACTCTGGCCAAGCGCAGCGGGGTGTCGCCGCCTACCCGAGGCTGGGAGATCGAGTCTTCGCGGCCAGCGAAGAGGCCGTTCGAGCCGTCATTTCTGGAATCGAAACGGACCACAGTTCCCACGAGATTGATATGGGGACCTTGACTGTAGGAAACGGCATTAGGGTTGGCATCCCGGCCGAAAAGTTGTTTGGCAAGCACACCGCCGTCGTTGGTGCCACTGGTTCAGGCAAGAGTTGGACTCTTTCCCATCTTGCCGCCAGCGCCTCCGAAATTGGGGGCCGCATGATCCTGATCGACGCAACAGGAGAGTTCCGCAGCCTCGGTGCGATAGCACGGCACCTCGTCCTGGGATCCACTGACGGAGAGCCCGATGCGAACCTTGTGTCTGTTCCGCACTGGCATATGCGGGAGACTGATCGGAATGCATTCATCTCGCCCTCCAGTGGATCGCAGCTTCCCAAGCTCCGGAGTGCGATTAGATCGCTCAGGTTGCGGCATCTGCTTGACTCAGAGTCGAACGCAGCTGCAAGAACTGAGCTAAGCCATCACCTTCAGTCAGAAGGGTTATTCACGAAGGCGAACCAGGACCGCCGGGCATACGACAAGGCGCAGCGATACTTTGCAAAGTCCATAGAGTCCCCGTATTCGCAGTTCTCTTTACGCCATCTGGCACGCCAGCTCCTAGAAGAATGTGTCTGGTCCACGGACCAGCAAAAACCAAATAGCTTTGGCCGCGTTGACGCGAACTCTCAAGGGTACGCCAGCACCCTTGTCAGCCGGATCGAAGACCTCGTCCAAACACCAGAGATCATGTCTGTTGTCGAGGATCAAAGTGGCGCGAGTCTTCTCACGGAAATTAAGCATTGGCTGGCTACACAGGAAGCCGGCATCCTAAGGATCTCCCTCCGCAACCTCACGTTTAGCCACAATCTGAGGGAAATTATCGTCAACGTTCTGGGACATGCGTTGCTTTCGATGGCACGCCGCGGTGACTTCCGCAGCAACCCCGTGGTTGTCGCTCTGGACGAAGCACACCAGTTCTTTAACGTAACTGTCGGGGACGAGACGACCTCCCATCTTGATGGGTTTGACCTCATCGCAAAAGAAGGTAGAAAATACGGCCTTACTGTTTGCCTCGCAACCCAGAGACCGGGTGACCTGCCAACAGCCGTTCTAAGCCAAGTTGGAATGTTGATCGTGCACCGTCTTGCCGATGGACGTGATCGCCAACGAGTTGAGCAAGCAGCTGCTGAACTCGATCTATCAGCCATGAAATTGCTCCCTGGTCTCGTCCCTGGAGAAGCAATATTCATGGGAGTCGATTTTCCAGTGCCCGTCAGCGTTCGGGTCCGAAAACCAAAGTTTCCCCCAGAATCTGATGGTCCTCAATACAGCACGGGCTGGAGACCCTGTGAGCCCTGCTGACTGACTGAGATGACAGCAAATGTGGCTATGCTCGGCGACTTGAGATGCTCCACACTGGACGCTTATCGGATAACGGTTAATCGCTCTTAAGACTTCCCATAGGCATGCCGAAAATGGCTCGCAAGGTCCATTGAATGAATTCGGAGTACGGCTGCGTCCTGCCCTGGTGCTTGTCCCTGAAGATGACGGTCGCGGCGGGCGCAAGCTAGTATGAACTAAGAGTCGTATGCAACTATCAGCCTACTTACTTTACGTAACGTCCGTTATCGGCGTTCCAAAAAGGGCAGGGGAGTGCCTGCAGAAGGGGCTGTTTCTTGCCATCGCTGGTGCCATTTTTGCCTGTGGCTCACGGCTATGCGTTCGGCAGCGGGCTGTCTGCGGCTAAGTGAAGGCGGAGGAGTCCGGGTCCGCCTCATGCATCTGCCATCCTTCGGCCCACGTGAAGGCTGCCAGGACAACGCCCTCACCGAATGCGGGACTCGACCCGGCTGCATACCGCAATACGGCTTTGATGCCAGGCAAGCCTTTCAGCGCCTGTTGGGCCTTGGCCAAGGCGTCATGGAAGTCGCCGCTGTCGATGATGGAACGACCGACAGCATGATGGGTCACGTACTCAATGAAGTACGCCATGAACTTCAGTCTGGTACGTGTCCGCCACCTGATACAGAGGCCTTGGTCACCTCTACTGGTCAGCGTGAGTCCACGGTGCGATCCCTCCTGTTCCCCCAACTCCGCAGAGGCCTTAAGGAGCAAACGCGGGCCCCATCGAAGATACCGGGAACCGCTGGTCGCTGCTAAGGCGCGGCCCATAGCTTGACGGAATCCTCCTTACCGGCGCTTCGAAAACCTGCGGGAGAGTGCCCGAGGAAGGGCGCGTCAGAGGCCGTTGCTCGACTTTATTGACGCGAAAGACGGCGGCTTAGAAGTGGTCAGCCAAGGCGGTGCGCCCTCTGGCCGCCGTTTGAATTTAGCGGGGTGTCTTCCTATCGCTTTGGCGGATCTAGCGGGACTGGAGAGCATCCAGTGCCACTGCCATCGCCGCGGCAATCCGGCCATCAAGTCGGGCGCCGGGGAGGGTGATGAGGTAGCGGTCGCGCAGGGACCGTCCCCGTTCTGATGTCATGAGCACTTCTCCTTTCGGGTCGATGAAGTCGAAGTGGAAACGGAAGGGCGAAGGGATCACGTCTCCCAGAGGTGTCGCTTCCCAGATGCGGCGGCCGATGGCGACGCCGAGGCTGCGTTCACTGCCGGTGACTGTGAGCCCGTCTGCTTCGAGGTGCCAGGTCGATCGCAGCAGGGACTTGCCAAAGTCTTTCCGGAAGCTGCCGATCCGTTGTCCATTGGCGTCCAGCACGTCGTACGTTGCGGCGAGGTCAAGGCGCTGCCGGGCTTTGAAGGAGAAAAGCGGCATGGTCCGTGACTCGTCCTGGTAGAAGGTCACCTGTTCCTTGAAAGCGGCCCGCTTCTGCTGTGCGACGGCGAGCAGGTGGCCGGGTTGCCCTTCCGTGGTCACGGAACGTATTTCGTACCGGTTCACCATCAGGGTGAGCTTCTGTATGACCGTGAAACGGTCGATGCCCTGGGCAAGTTCTGCGCTCATGTGCGTCCTCGTGGTTAAGGCGGTCCCGAACAGTGTGCGGTCCGCCGGTTGCTATGTCCTTTGCCTTGACCGGCTCCTGTTGAAGGACCGGTCCTTTGTTCCCCCGGCTGGCCGTTTGCACCATGGCGTTTCCTTCAACACCGGTGCCGTTCCATGGGGATTTGCCATGGGCAGCTCAATGAAGTTCACCGCTCCTCCCCAGGCATCTGGGTAACCCGTCAGTGGTCTAAGAGCTAAGTGTAGGTTTACGGCACTTTGAGGGCTGCCTGTATGGAAAGGTGTTACCTGGTTTCGATCGTCGGCTCTTGCGTGGACGGGGCAGCGACCCGCACAACGACGTTGCCTGTTTTGCGGCCGGTGCTGACGCGCCGGTGTGCCTCGTCGATGTCGCTGAGGTCAAAGGAACGGTCGATGACGGGGCCGAAGTGTCCGGTTTCTGCGAGCTGCGCGATGTGGGTGAGGTCGGCGGCGATGAACGGGACGTTGCCGGCGGTGATGTGGATGCCGGTCCGGCGTGAGCGCACCCCTGCGGTAAGAACCCCGAGGAGGTCGGCAGCGACAGCCAGCAGCGCTCCCCCACGCTTGACCAGTGGCTGCAATTGCCGGAACGGTACGTTGCCGACACAGTCCACGATGATGTCGTAGGCCACCCCTGTCTGGGTGAAGTCGTCCTGGGTGTAGTCGATTACGGTCTCGGCGCCAAGGGAACGAACCAGGTCAGCGTTGGCTCCGCTGCATACTGCCGTGACGTGGGTACCTGCGATGTGGGCGAGCTGCACGGCTGCGGTTCCGACGGCACCTGAGGCCCCGTTGACGAGCACCGACATCCCTGGCCCGATACTGGTTCTGCCGAGGAACGCCTGGGCAGTGATCCCGCCGAAGACCAGCGCCGCGGCTTCCTCGAACGTCAGGTTCGCCGGCTTCGCTGTGACGGCGCCGTCCTGCGGGACGGTGACGTATTCGGCGTGGCCGCCGAACGTCCCGCCCAGCATCGCGATCACCTCGTCACCGGGCTTGAAACGGGTGACGTCGGGACCGACTGATTCGACAACCCCGGCGATGTCCATGCCTAGGACCGGGATGCGCGGGGTACTAAAGCCGAGGGTGACCGAGCTGAGAAGCTTCAGCCCTCGTGGAACGTTTTTGGTCCGTGCCCGGTAATCAGCGGCACTGACAGTGGCTGCCTGGACCTTGACCAGGAGCTCGCCACGCTGAGGTACGGGTTTGGGCTGTTCCTCAAGCCGAACCACATCCGGACCGCCGAAGCGGCGATAGACGGCGGCCCTCATCCTGCGATCCCCTCCCTCGCGTCAGTGCCTGTAGCGGTGAGCTTGGTGACGGCCTTCCGGTGAGAAGCCATCGGGCGGGTCTTGGTCGTTCCGGCTTCTGACATGGTCATGATCAGCTCCTGTGGCGAGGGGGTTGGAGGTTTCATCGGGCTGTGGTCAGCCACGGGTCACCGCGTCTGGTCACGTACTGCCGGAGCAGGTACGGCCAGGGAAGGATGACGAGGACGATCACAACCAGGGAGCAATTAATTGCCACACTGGCGGTGGCGTCGTTGAGCGCACCCGCAAACCAGAGCGGCAGCGCCACCGTGCTTAGCCAGATCACCTTCCAGGTCATTTCGAACAGCAGGATCGGGATCATCTTCACCGGGTAACGGACGCCGAGGAAGAACAGCAGGGACTGCGCGACGAGCATGCAGACAACAACACTGTCCATCAGCGCCCAGGACGCGTCGTGCCCGATCAGTAGGGGCCACCGGGTGAGCGCCAGTCCGACCGCCATCAACAGGTAGCCGGCGCGCAGCAGGTACAGACGCAGGAGTGACAGCGAAGCTTCGTCCCGGGTCCTTGCCGCGATCGTCGGTTGGGGTTGGGATGTTGCCGGTGATGACATTGCAGACTCCTTGTCCGAATACTCCGAGACCGAGAGAAGTTCCTTTTTGCTGGCGGTGCGCGGCCTTTGGGCGACGGGGCAACAGCTCTGCCCCGAAAACTGGGAACGCGAGCGATGGGGACGATTGCCTTCAAATGAGGTGTAGGGCGTACACCTTGATATGGCGACCCTAAGGTGTACCGCGTACACTTGTCAATGGCTCTATTCTCAACGGTGTTAAGGTGACCTTGAATGACCCAGCAGGTGAAGACGGCAGAGCGCGTGCGCCTGAACAGGAAGCGGGTGCTCACCGCGGCCGTAGCGCTGGCCGACACCATAGGTATCGACGCGCTCAGCATGCGACGGCTGGCCCAAGAGCTCCATGTCGTCCCGATGGCGCTGTACAAGCACGTCTCCGACAAAGAAGACCTCCTTGACGGAATGGTCGAGGTCATCATCGGCGAGATTGGCCCGCCCCAGACCAACGCCGACTGGAAGACGGCGATCCGGACACGCGTTCTATCAGCCCGCCGCGCTCTCCAAAGGCATAGCTCGGCGAGGCTGGCGATCGAATCCCGCACGAAACCCACACCGTCTGTCCTCGACTACCAGGAGTCCTTCGCCGGACTGTTTCTCGCCGGCGGGTTCTCACCCGACCTCGCCCACCACGCCATGCACGCCCTGGGCGGCCGGATGTGGGGATTCACCCAAGAACTATTTGATAGTTCAGCAGCCGAGGCGCCGCCGCAGCCTGCCCCTGAAGCGCAGGCGGAAATGTTCGCCCAGATGGCCCAGCGCTACCCCAACATCGTCACAATCGCCACAGCCACTCCCCACGACCCAGACTCAATAATCGGACATGGATGTGATGATCAGTTCGAGTTCGAGTTCGCACTGGACATACTCCTGGACGGATTCGACAAGCTCCACCGCGAGGGCTGGAACTCTGCGAACGCGAAACCCCGCCAGGCCTAAGTGACACCGATCCGCCGCATACAAGCCGCGTTGACGGAACTCCTCAAGGAAAGAGGCGCCATTTGGGCGCCCCTCCCCCAGCTCAGGCTGACAAAAGGCCGGTTATCGGCGTTTAAAGCACGGGAGTAGAAGTGGATGCGAGAACTCCCGTCGTGAGGGACGCGACGTTTGCCGCACACCCCTCCCGATCGGTCCCATCCACCGGCGTCGTCATCAATCAGGCGGCGGACGAATCCTTGTTCGGTGCGGCCTCTGATGACCGAGGGCGGCGTAGGCAAAGTCCACCGGGTAGTCGTTGCGAGCCTGGGAGGCGGCCTTGGCCGCTGATGGGTCTCTGGCGAGAATCGCTTCCAGAATTTTTGTGTGAAGCGCGGATCCGAGAGAGACCTGGTGCTCCTCGTCCCGCATGTGGGCGATCCAGAAGCGTCTTGAGAGAGCCTGCGCCGGCGCCAGGGCATCGGCGAGGTAGTCGTTGGCGGCGGCACCGACAATCAGGTGGTGGGTCTCCTTCACCGTTTCAGGTAGCTGCCTAACGTGAATTGCTCATTCTGGACGAAGATCGCAAGGGAGGAACTCCTCGCAACCGGTGAGATAGACAATTATCGGCATAGCAGGAGTTCCTCCCGTGTAGAAGCCCCAATTTCAAAACACGCTCTAAGAGGAGTCCGAAAGCGGCCCTGCTCGGGCCGCCCGCTATGTAGGGCGGCCCGAGCAGGGCTTGATGAATTAGTTGCAGAAGGAAGCTATCGAGAGGCTCAGATGAGGAACGACTTCGCCGCCACTCCCCGCTGCTCAAAATCATTATTCGGGATGAACGAGGGGTGCTTCACAGCCGGAATCACGTACTTCGCAAACATTTCCATGGCGCGGAGGTTGTTCCGATGGCCGTGGTTGTCGAACTTGCAAATGATCTCGTTGTAGCCCATCTTCTCGAGTCGCTGGATACGCTCGATCAGCTCGTCTGGGGTGCCGACCATGGCAGTTGGCGAGTGCTCAATCAGAGCCTCGATGTCCTTCGTGAAAGGCAAAATTTTCTCCGCCAGATCCAGCAGGTATCCGTACGATTTCCCGCCCTGTTCCTTCTCGTTCTCCGCCACAGTCTGGTACAGGTCAGCGAGATGGGCAACCAAGCCCAGCGTCGATTCCCGCGCCTGGTCGATCGCTTTGTCATGAGTTTCCGCGACATGGCACGGGAACGTAAAGAATGCCCGCCCCGGATTCGGCGCGTACAAACCACCAATGGGAGCGGCGCTCTTGAAGCCTTCAATGTGAGCCGCAGCTATATCTTTGGCGTAGTCCCAGCCCAAGAAGCTTTCGAGCGACAGCACTCCGATACCGAGCTCACCCATCAGCCTGTGGGACTCGACACTAGAAGCCGCGGTCCAAACCGGCGGCGGCACCATGGAGTACGGGCGCGGCGACACGTGGAACGGTCCATCAATGTTGTAGATCTCGCCCTTGAAGCTAAAAGGGTCCTCCTGCATCGCGCGCAGCGTGGCTTCGACCGTCTCGCGCCATTGCTCCCGAGTCGTCGTGGGGTCAATGCCGAAAGCGTCTTGGTAGGCAGCGTTATTGGAGCGGGCGGTGCCGAACTCGACCCTGCCTTGGGAAATGGCATCCAAGGTCGCGAGCCGCTCCGCAACGAGAATGGGGTGACCCAGCTCCTTAAGCGTGATCACCGACATTGTACGGAGCTTGATTCGCTTCGTCAGCGCCGCAACCGCGCCATAGATCGCCTGCGGGGACGAAATAGTCCACGAACTCTCCACCAAGTGCTGTTCAGAGCAACCCCAGTAATCGAAGCCGAGCTTATCGGCGTGCACCGCCTCATCGATAACCTCTTGGATGCGCACCGCGTGCGTTGTGCCTTTCGTAACCTGGCCCTCGTTAATAGCTCCGAACTTCATTTCGGTTTTCTCCTTATATGTGATTTAGCGCCGACGAGACTCAATCCGAGTATTGATATTGGATAGATCGCGGCGACATTCTCGGTAATCCGATTTCTTGATTTGCATGGGCTCCCGCCGGCGTGTATCCGCAATGACGGTTCGGCTGGCCTCCCAAGAGGAGCCGACCTTGCCCAGGTCAGCCGTGCCTGCTGGCTATTTTCAGGCTGGTGGATTATGGCATCCATACTCTGGTCCCAACGTGATCCCGACAGGGCCGCCGCCCTGATTGGCGGCACACGATCGATGGACCAAACTCACCTTCTGTTCTCAGCTTCCTCCGTCCTAGGGCTCGTAATCGTCGGCGCTATGAGAAACGACCCTGCGTCAGCGCAAGAAATAGCGGTCGATCCCTCGCGGAATTCCACGGACGTTCGGCTCACTTGTGCTCGAAGACGGATATGCTGTGCACGTCATGAAACATGCGGCCTCTCCCTGCCGTGGTTCGCGCGGACGAACTAACGGTCTACGCGGGTTACGCGGTCCTCCCGGCCGGACCTTGGCCGAGTGGCTCCGCTGTGAAACAGGGGTGCGATTCTCAGCAGAGCCAGGTGTGGTCCTTGTCAGGAGGGGTAGACGGTTCAGACGCCGATAGGTGCGTGTGTGCCGAAGGTCCGTTGGCAGTAGGTCAGTGGTTTGTTGTCGCTGAGATCGACGTTCAGGACGGATCCGAGGACAATGACGTGGTCGCCGCCGTCGATCAAAGACTCTACTGAACACGCTACCCAGCAGGCACCAGGAAGCCGGGGCAGGCCGTTCTCAACGGTCCAGGGAATCCCGGTGAACTTGTCAGGACCTTTCCTGGCGAACGCACTGGCCCATTCGGAATGTTCATCTCCCAGGAGGTTCACTCCGTACTCGCCTGTCTCGCGGAGAATGCTCAACAAATCGGAGTTTCGATCCAGGGCGACCATGACCATAGGTGGATTCATCGATAGTGATGCGAAGGCGCTGACGGTGCTGCCGTGGGCGTTTCCGTTCTTGAGCGCGGTCACTACTGATACGGGGGTGGCAACGCTGGCCATAGCCCTTCTGAAGACCGTTTGCAGCTCTTCCAGGTCGATACCTGTGAGGTGTTGCGAACCGTGGATTTTTGTGGAGTTTGAGCTGAGCATCTTTGCTCCTTTCAGTTGCTGATGAGATTTTGCAGGGGTGGGGTGCTGGAAGCTTGCCACTGCAGGGCAGAGTTGCCATGGGTGCATTCTCCGCCGAGAAAGGTGGCGACAACCTGGGTCTGGGAGATCCGTTCCGTCGCGACTTTGGTGATGTCGTCTCCGAGCAGGACGAAGTCGGCTGCCATCCCTGTCCGGATCCTGCCCCATTCGTTCTCCTGGCCCGCTATCCATGCTGTGTCGATCGTGTATGAGCGGAGGGCGGTGTGGACGTCTACTCGTTCGGCGGGGCCGAGGCATGCGCCCGTCTCGGTGAGGCGTTCCACCATGGACTGTATTCCTGCCAATGGGGCTCCGTTGGCGACGGGCCGGTCGGAACTGCCCGGGACACGGAGTCCGGCCTTCAGAAAGCTGGCGACCCGGTACAGTGAGTTGCTGCGCTGCGGGCCGAGTGCCGCGGACATCGTGTCGCCCAGGTCGTGGATGAAATGGGCTTGTGGCACCGGTGTGATGCCCAGCTGTGCCATGCGCTCAATCTGTTCCGGAGACGTGATGGCCGCGTGCTCAAACCGATGCCGCACAGTAGGCCGCGGCCAGCGCTTCTGCGCTTCTTCGAAAACGTCAAGGGCGAAGTCGATGGTGCGGTCGCCGATCGCGTGGGCCGCTATCCTCCAGCCGGACCGGTGTGCCTGGAGTATTTGAGTTCTGAGAGCTTCCGGATCGTCGTGGAAATACCCGTGGCTATGTCTGTCACAGAACGGCTCGTAGACGTGCGCAGTCCGGCTGGCTAGACCGCCGTCGAGCCAGATCTTCATCGGTCCGATACGCAGGAGATCGTCTCCGAATCCGCTGGTGATACCTAGGTCCAAGCCGAAATCCACGTGGTCGTCCGGATGGGATAGCAAGGGGTGAAGAGCCTCAACAGTGGGCATGAGCTGGACACGAACGCGCAGTCCTCCGCGGTCCCGCACCCGTTGGTAGGCCGCGAGTTCGATGGGGGTCTTTCCGACCCAGCCCCCACCTATGCCTGCCTCGGTCACATGGGTTAGGCCCTCCGCCGCATAGCGGGCGGCAGCCCGCTCAAGGGAGTCGCTGAGGTGATCCAAGGAATACGGCGTAACCAAATCCACGACCAGCTTTTGTGCCTGTTCTTCAAGAATTCCGGTAGGAACGCCGGAGTCATCGCGCTCAACGACTCCCCCGTCCGGTACGACCGCGGTTCCATCAAAAACGCCAGCCATCTCCAAGACCGCAGTGTTGACTGCGGCCATATGTCCGGATCCGTGTTTCAGCCATACCGGCCGGCCGCCAGCCGCTCGATCCAGTTCTTCACGCCTAGGATGTCCCCCAGTTTTGGCATGGTAGTACCCGTTTCCGATGACGAATTCCCCGGGCTCCAGTTCGGCGGCCCGTGCGGCAACAAGCGAATACAGTGTGGATAGGTCGCGGACGCCGGAGAGATCGATCTCCGACAGGCCCATCCCGTACCACGCCATATGATTGTGGCTATCTCCGAGTCCCGGAATGATCGTTGTCCCTTGTGCGTCGAGGGTGCGCTTGGCACTCAGGCCAGCGGTGTCCCCAACAGCGACGATCCTGCCATGCAGTACAGCAAGGGAGGTAGCCCGTGGGCGAAACTCGTCCATGGTGATGATATCTGCGTTGTGGACTAACAGGTCAACTTCCATTCGTTGCATCTCAATTCTCATGTTGGAGCGGGACATGCGCTTCACCCCCTGGCAGGGGTGTTGCAGAGCCGTCGTATTCGTATCCGCTGGATTTGGGAGCGAAGGGTGGGACGCGCATGCTAGTGGCCGGCCAGCTTACGATGCGCGCCCTCCCGGATTCGCTTGGGGCTAGGTAAATGCCCTAAAAGAGGAAGTTCTTTCCGGCTACGCCAAGGCCTTCCCATTCGCTGTCGGGAACCGCCCGCGGGTTGTCGATCGCACGGAAGACGTACTTGCCGAACATCTCGATGCTGGGCATATTGGCGGCGTGGCCGTAGTTGTTGATCTTCAGGATCATCTCGTCGACGCCAATTTTCTCGAGACGCTGGATGCGTTTTATAACGTCATTCGGCGTTCCGACAAGAATGGTCGGGCTGGCCTCAATCAGGTAATCAATTTCGTCCTCGAATTTCTCGAGTTCGAGAATGTCGAACATTAGTTGGTAGGTGTGATCGGTATCTCAAGTCAAAGTATTGTTGAAGGCGCGATCGAGCGCTAGATGCGTTTGCCACGGGATACCGGTGCCTTTAGGCCCCTTCGTATGCAGATGCACAAAATTTGCCTCGGTGGGCACTTCCCGTTCCGCGGTAGTTTGAAACGGGCTTACCAACACCCTGTCAGTGAAATCAATCAGGGGCGGGCCCGAGAGCATGCGGCTGCTCGGCCAGTCGCCACATCCAGTCACAATGTGCCAGCGTTTGGCCGTAGCAGCGCCGGGCTGGGAACGGCCGGCGGGGTTATTGGTCATCGGCACTCCTCTGGCCCCAAACTCTGCGAACCGCCCGCCGGCGCACGCAGATTTCCGTCTTACGAGAGTTCAGTCGTTGATTGCCCCCGGCTTTGCAGCTAGGAACGCCAGCATCAGGAGCGCGGCGTCGGCCGGAACCGTAATGTCCTGCCCGGTCAGTGCCTTGAGCCGACGCAGACAGTTCAGGACCCTGTTGCGGTGACGATATATAATTGTGAGGTAGTCTTCGTTATCGACCCGGAAACGGCAAAAGTCCAGGCCACTTCAGTCAAGCGCTCTTTCTCCGCCTCCGAAGCAGTGTCGAATCCTGCCAGCACAGACGCCACAAGCTCCGGCGCGGCATCATGCAGCCTGACTGTCAGGAACGGCAGCTAGAGATCCTTGAGTTCAGCCGGGCCACGGGCTCCTAACGCACTCAGTTCAACGATCTCCATGGCTAGCCGGCATGCTCGGGCCAAGCCTGAAAACCCGTGGATCACCGGTGCCACTCCGCAGGTGGACGGGAAGAGCAGTTGCCTTAGCGGCTGGGTATCTTAACCCTTCCAGTCCGAGACGAGCAGGCTGAAGTGGCCGGTTGAGTGGATGTAAGCGGGGTGACCGGTAGCCGCCAGACGGCCCGCCGCTTTGCGCAACTCATGGTCCCCTTGCACAGTGGCGGCAACAACGACGAAGTTGCTGTCCAGATCCGCGTCGATCGCCAGGGCCAGATTATGGAGATCTTCCTCAGCAGGAGAGTCACTGTTCAAGATCGCCGTCATCAGCGGCCCGTTCGCTGAGCCGCCTATCGACCAAGCGCGACGCTTCTTCAAGGTAACCGGTCTGGACCTCGATCGAATAGCGTTCGATTGCCGCCCAGATCTTCTCCACTTCCCGCAACGAGCAGCTCGCGATCAGCGGGACTGGCGTTGGAACGGAAGGCTTCCCACAAGACCTTGAAGTCGAGGCGCCCCGCCGCTAGCAGGTTATTGAGCGGTATACCGATACGGGCCCGGTCGCTGCCGAACCGCCGCGCTGTCCAGATGACATCGGCCTTGAACTCGTCTGGTACTAAGTGAAGACAGGGAGTCCACCCGGACCCACTTCATCGGCACGATGCCGTCGCGGTACCGTCGAGTAGCCCGACATACGCAACGAATAGGTCAGCAAGTGACCCGATGTCAGCGCGAGCCTGCTCTACGAGCTCAGCCCACCTGCCTTGCAAACTGTCAGGGATACGGACGATGTTGTGCAACTGCACACTCCAAGCGCGGGCGAGAAGGTTATACCGGTGGCAAAAGCATCTAGCCGTTGGGCCAACTACTCAACAATACTTTGAACTGAGATGAACTTCACAGGTGTCCCGCCTTGGGGAAACGCTGGACCGGTCAGCTCACCAGTTCACCAACTCCCATGAAGCCCCATCGCCCAGAGAGGGAAATTTTATGAGCACTGCACAGATCGCTACCAGCGCATACGCCGTATGCAACCCGGCCACCGGTGCGGTCGAAGAGGAATTCGACCAGACCTCTGACGCGGAGATTGCGGACGCGCTTGCGCGCACCCACACCGCTTTCACCTCTTGGCGTCGAAGCAGGGTGGAGGATCGCACAACTATGCTGCGCCGTGTCGCTGACCTCTACGAGGAACGCCGGGACTCCCTTGCGGCGGTGGTTACCCGGGAAATGGGCAAGCCGATTACCCAGGCACAGATGGAGATCGACCTGGTAACCAGCATCTACCGCTTCTATGCCGAGAAAGCGCCCGAATTCCTCCAGGACGAAGAGCTCGACGTCGTTGCCGGGGGAACCGCTGTTATCCGCAAAGAGGCTGTGGGTCCGCTGCTCGGTATCATGCCGTGGAACTTCCCCTACTACCAAGTCGCCCGCTTCGCGGCCCCGAACCTTGTGTTGGGCAACACCGTTCTGCTCAAGCCTGCCCCGCAGTGCCCTGAATCGGCCCTGGCTATGGAACAGATCTTTGCGGATGCTGGTCTTCCTGCCGGTGCCTACATCAACATTTTCGCTTCCAATGACCAAGTGGCCGACATCATTGCCGATCCACGGATACAGGGTGTATCCCTGACCGGGTCCGAACGTGCCGGTGCTGCCGTAGCCGAGATCGCCGGGCGCAACCTCAAAAAGGTGGTTCTCGAACTGGGAGGCTCCGACCCGTTTCTCGTGCTCGGGCCCGTAGACCTTGAACGGGCCGCGAAGGATGCAGCCGCCGGTCGTTTCTTCAACGCAGGACAGGCCTGCAACGCAGCCAAGCGGATCATCGTGACTGAAGAGCATTACGATGCTTTCGTTGAGAAATTCACCGCGCAGGTCAGGGCGATCGAACCTGGTGATCCTGCCGACCCCCAAACAGTCATGGGGCCTCTCTCATCACCGCAGGCAGTAGAAAACCTCGCCGCGCAGGTCGAGGACGCCGTCGCGCAAGGTGCCACGATCCTGGCCGGCGGCAAACGGATCGAGCGCGACGGCGCTTGGTACACTCCGACCGTCCTCACGGGGGTCACCGAGGGTATGCGGGCATATTCTGAAGAACTCTTCGGCCCAGCTGCAGTGATTTATATGGTGGCCGACGAGGATGCTGCCATTGCGCTGGCCAACGACACCGACTACGGGTTAAGTGCTGTCGTGGAGTGTGACGACGAGGAGCGCGCGCAACGGATCGCCGATCGGCTCGACACCGGAATGGTTTACATCAACGAACCTTCCGGGACAGCCGCCGAGCTGCCATTCGGGGGTGTTAAGCGATCCGGGTTCGGACGCGAACTGGGCAAGTACGGAATGGACGAGTTCGTCAACAAAAAGCTCGTCCGTGTCAAGCGCTGAACCTTTTAACCCGGAGAGGATGAGGAATGGGAATACAACCATTGTTCAGGGTCCCCGCCGCGAAGTTCCTGGCTGTCAGGACCTTTGAGGCAACAGGGACGCTCGTGGAAGGAACCGTAGAACCTGGTGATGCGAGGGGAAGGCTGCTGGGGTTCCCCACCGCTAACCTCACGCTGCACGACGAACAGATTCCGGACGGAGTGTGGACGGCGGTTGTTGAAGTCTCTTCCCGTGGATCTGTCATCGCGGCAGTGTCAATCGGCCGACGCAGAACCTTCTACACGGAAGGAGAGCGGTTACTCGAAGCGCACCTCCTGGACTTCGACCAAGACATCTACGGCGAGCAGCTACGGGTCAGGCTATACCAGAAACTGCGGACCCAGCGCAGCTTCGCCTCGATCGACGACCTGACGGAGCAGCTTCGAAGTGACGTCGAAGCCACCCGCACCTGGGCGGCCAAGCACTATTCGGCGTTCCCAGCGGCAAACATGCCGAGCCGGAACGAAAGACTTCACTCATGAGGGGGCAACCGGGTCCCCGGCTGGGCCTTACAACGGGTCATTCCGTGATCGAATCCGAGCGCCGGGCCGGAACCTCGGCCACAAATCTGGCCTCTCTGGTCCGTCTCACCGGACTGAACAAGAACCTTGTCCGTCGTTGCCTGGCCGCACACAGTTCGCATGGCTAGCCCCGTCCGAACGGTGGAACATAGCACCGGCTGCCAGGAAAGCAAACGTGCAGGCGTCTACCGTTCCTAGCGAAAGATGACATGAACATATTGGTAATCAAGAAGTGCGCAGAGCACTTAAGCGAGGCAGGAAGTCTGAGATGAGCTCCTTGAAATTTCTCAATCCAGAGGGCAGTCCGCCTCCGGTAGGACAATATTCGACGGTCGCTGTGGCGGCACCAGGATCCACAACAGTCTATGTAGCGGGGCACCTTCCACTTAACGAAACCGCAACTCCGGTCAGTGATGACTTCCGGGAACAAGCAGATTTCGTGCTTTCGGCGCTCAAGCGCACTCTCGAGGGCGTCGGCTCCGACTTTGCGCATATCTGTATTCTGCGGGCCTTCATCGTGGGCAGAGATAATCTTGCCCAGTATCGCGACGCACGAATAGCAGCCTATTCCCATGAGGGGGTTTCGGACTGCCCACCGCCGGCCACGACTGTCCTGGTGGATGGCCTCATCGGGGGCAGTCTGATCGAGCTTGAGGCTATTGCCGTTGTTAATGGCTGATGAAGCGACGCAGCGAGTGGTCAGGACCTTCAGCTTTATGAGTGACCTCAGAAGCCGGGGACTGCTGAAGGTTGGCTGAATCCTGACCTGTGAGGATGAGTCTCGAACTTACACAATCAACTTGACAGGCCCGTTCGCCCGGCACCCCCGGAGGCGGGCGGTTGGGCAGCTCGACCCAGTCCCACAGGGTCTCCTCCCTAGGCGGGTGCTCGATCACCGCCACGGCCCGCCCGGCGGTGGGGTGGCAGTGCTGGTACATCGGGCGCAGCTGCAGCAGTTGTCCCGTGAAGGTCTGGTAGGCCCCGAGGTCGGTGACCCATAGGTGCGGGTCCTCGGCCAGGCGGGCCCGACAGTAGCCGGCGGGAGCCCATGCAAATCAAGAAATCGGATTACCGAGAATGTCGCCGCGATCTATCCAATATCAATACTCGGATTGAGTCTCGTCGGCGCTAAATCACATATAAGGAGAAAACCGAAATGAAGTTCGGAGCTATTAACGAGGGCCAGGTTACGAAAGGCACAACGCACGCGGTGCGCATCCAAGAGGTTATCGATGAGGCGGTGCACGCCGATAAGCTCGGCTTCGATTACTGGGGTTGCTCTGAACAGCACTTGGTGGAGAGTTCGTGGACTATTTCGTCCCCGCAGGCGATCTATGGCGCGGTTGCGGCGCTGACGAAGCGAATCAAGCTCCGTACAATGTCGGTGATCACGCTTAAGGAGCTGGGTCACCCCATTCTCGTTGCGGAGCGGCTCGCGACCTTGGATGCCATTTCCCAAGGCAGGGTCGAGTTCGGCACCGCCCGCTCCAATAACGCTGCCTACCAAGACGCTTTCGGCATTGACCCCACGACGACTCGGGAGCAATGGCGCGAGACGGTCGAAGCCACGCTGCGCGCGATGCAGGAGGACCCTTTTAGCTTCAAGGGCGAGATCTACAACATTGATGGACCGTTCCACGTGTCGCCGCGCCCGTACTCCATGGTGCCGCCGCCGGTTTGGACCGCGGCTTCTAGTGTCGAGTCCCACAGGCTGATGGGTGAGCTCGGTATCGGAGTGCTGTCGCTCGAAAGCTTCTTGGGCTGGGACTACGCCAAAGATATAGCTGCGGCTCACATTGAAGGCTTCAAGAGCGCCGCTCCCATTGGTGGTTTGTACGCGCCGAATCCGGGGCGGGCATTCTTTACGTTCCCGTGCCATGTCGCGGAAACTCATGACAAAGCGATCGACCAGGCGCGGGAATCGACGCTGGGCTTGGTTGCCCATCTCGCTGACCTGTACCAGACTGTGGCGGAGAACGAGAAGGAACAGGGCGGGAAATCGTACGGATACCTGCTGGATCTGGCGGAGAAAATTTTGCCTTTCACGAAGGACATCGAGGCTCTGATTGAGCACTCGCCAACTGCCATGGTCGGCACCCCAGACGAGCTGATCGAGCGTATCCAGCGACTCGAGAAGATGGGCTACAACGAGATCATTTGCAAGTTCGACAACCACGGCCATCGGAACAACCTCCGCGCCATGGAAATGTTTGCGAAGTACGTGATTCCGGCTGTGAAGCACCCCTCGTTCATCCCGAATAATGATTTTGAGCAGCGGGGAGTGGCGGCGAAGTCGTTCCTCATCTGAGCCTCTCGATAGCTTCCTTCTGCAACTAATTCATCAAGCCCTGCTCGGGCCGCCCTACATAGCGGGCGGCCCGAGCAGGGCGCATCGCCGGTGTAACTGGAGCCTGTCACGAACCTGGCCTTGTCGGACGAGAAGATAAGTACGACCTGGGTCACTAACAAGACCGATCCTGCCCGGGTTTGGTATTCGCTCCTTTATGCACAGAATGGCCCACTTATCGTCCAAGTCTGCACAAAATGGACGTCTTCGCCGCCTTTCACCCAACACGGCCAGCCGCAGGATTTCCTACGAAGCTGATTCTCAGAGCCTCAGAGAGACAGAAACGTGTGGCCCGGTTCATGTGGGGTCCGGCCTGGTGAGTGTTCTGAATTCACGCCCGACCTATAACAACTGCTGGTTCTTATCGGCCCCTTTCGGGCAGCACGGTTCCGGTTGCGGGGAGCCGGAGAAGGCCACGCAGAGTTGTTGGAACCTCACTTCGGCGTCCTGATCCAGCTGAGAGAGCGGTATGTCCAGGATCCCAAGGCCCACAGAGAGAAGGAACTGCACAGTGATTACGACTATCGAGACCGGGCGTGTTTATCGCGTCACGGGAGACACGCCGCGTACGGTCAGGGAGGACCTGAACACGGCGGTCGAATTAGCCCAACAACACGCCATGGGAGAGGGCAAGCACGGTGTCCTCGTCACGCGGCATGGGCCAGCGTCCTTTACCGTGGCTGCGAGCGGCGATGTCCCCTACGGAGTCACCCAGGAATGCGAGCACTACTGACACATCTCTCGACAGCAATGCCCATCGATCGCGGAGGATAACGATGGTGCAGAAAGCTGACGAGATCCGATTGCCCCGTCCGGATCCGGATACCCCCTCTGTGACTGACGCAGCCCGGTCGTGGGCGTGTGTCGCAAGGAAGTCGAGACTGTGAACCCATGATTGCTGAATCTGAACCCATCCCGGAGGGAAGCCGCGTTCGCCTGCTCAGTGATGGCCGACATTTGGGGAGCGGTGTTATTGACGTGTGCATGTCCGATGGTTCAGCCTGCTGGATCTGGCTGGACAATGGGGCCGGCAGGCGCCTGGTGCACGAAAGTGATCCCGTGCAGATCGTCGTCTCCCCGGATCCGTGAAGGTTGCCTCGTCGACCGTGGTCGGTGGGTCATGGTCGGAAACCTTCGAACTCCGGGACCGCCCGTTAGCCCGGTAGCCGCCCGGACGGCGCATTGATGCGGCAGATAAACGGCTCAGGGAATGTCCTGCCAGCCGGCGCCCGAAGCGGGTATCCCGGGCTTCAAAGGGTGCCGCCAAACTCGGTCTGTTGTCTCCGGCTGGTTGCTGGCTGCTCGTTGTCGTGTGCGTCGACACGGTGTTCGCGCTGTCCCTTCGGCTGACGATGGCTTTCGGCTACGAACCCCGGGACAGCTTCGACGGCCCCGCCATCGTCCCGGCGCTTGTGGCAGTGCTGCTGTTTTTCGTGGTCCTGCATGTTGCTTGGCGTCTACTGCGGCAACAACATAATGAACTGGCCCAGGCGTCCAATACCGCGCGGCTCATGGATACGGTCCTCAGCGTAACCCGTGGATGCTTGTGGGCCGTAGGAGCAACGGCCGCTTCACGTTTTCCAGCCCGGCGAGCCGCGACCTGCTCGGCTACGAACCGTCCTAGCTGCTTGGCCGTCCCTGCAGCCTGGTGGTCGCCCTGAATGACCTGAGAACTGCACGGAAGACCGGCCCGGAGGCGGTGCGGGCAGGGCTCGTGATCCCCGCCCGTCACCGGGACGGCAGCGAGGTCGCCGTCGAAGTCTCCGGCAGGCCCCGACCAGAGGAAACCGGAGAAGATTCGGGCTTCGAGGGAATAGGCCGCCCTGTGGACCGCAGCGCAGCAGGGAGCCTTGCGGCTGAAGAAGTCAGGGCCTGTGAAGTCAGGGCCCGCGCCGAAGGGGTACTCACCGACGGACCTTGGTGACAGCGTCCCAGCCCATCCTGCCTTGACACAGGCGCGGTGATCGGCGCCGAGGCGCTCACGCGCTTCATCACTTCACCGGTCAGGTCCCCGGAGACGGGCCGAAGTGCTGGTCGATGGCGGCGAGCTTTCCCGGAACGCACCCATAATTGGACCAGGTCGGGTGGAGCACTGGTGCACGTCCCAGCCCTCGTCGACCATCTCCAGGATGGACTCGACGGCAAACGGAACGGGCTCCAGATTGATGTAGCCGTTCCGCTTGTCATTGTCGACGACGGGGTGGGAGGGGTCCAAGCCCAGCAAGATTTCGTTAAGGCGGGTACCCCATTGAAGCCAGGTTTCGTCCATGTCCACGAGGGAGACGGGCTCGTCAGGTGTTTCTCTCATGAGTCTCATCATTGTGGGGACATGCGTAGACGGCTCCCCGCAGCGGGCAGTGCCGTCGAAGCCCGTAACACGCCCGGGCTCGCGCCGGCGGCGGCAGCGACGTACTGCGTGAGTTCTTCAATTGAAATCAGCAGACATCCGTGCTCGTCAGCGAAGTTGCGCAGAGCGCCCAGCCGCATCATTGCCCCGTCGTCGTGTATGACTTCAGCGATTACCCCAACTGGCTCACAACGGGCCAGGCGGCACAGCTCCACGGCGGCCTCCGTGTGGCCTGGGCGCTGTCTGACGCCCCCGTCCACGGCGCGGAGCGGAAAGATGTGCCCGGGGCGGGTCAGATCTGACGGCCTGCTTCCGGCTGCGGCAAGGACGGCTGCGGTACGGGCGCGGTCGCTGGCACTGATACCCGTACTTACGCCGGTAGCGGCATCACAAGAGACCGTGTAGGCGGTGCCCTTGGCGTCCTGATTGAGCTCGACCATGGGCAGCAGAGCTAGCGCGTCCGCGCGCGCCGCTCATCGGGACGCACACTACTCCAGAGCTGTAACGGATGGTCCAGCCCATTAGGGCAGGCGTGGCGAACTGCGCTGCGAAGATGATATCGCCTTCATTTTCGCGGTTTTCATTGTCAACCACCAGCACCGGCCTACCGGCTGCGATGGCGGCGACAGCGTCGCCACCAGGTCCAGGGACGTCACCGCGCCACCGTCTTGTCAGTTGCTCGTTCCATAGCCTGCCCGTCCTCTGTCCTGGTCAGCCGATGGGTATCGGCCAACGAAACTCGTATGTCCAAGAAAAGCGTGTCGCCAGATGATGGCATCCACTCCTGGCGGGGAACGCTTAATCTGTGCGGATCAGACGAGACCGGCCGGGCGCGCCTCTCCAAGATTTCGCGATCTGCCTTGGTGATTATTCGCCGTACATGAGGCTCATCAGGAAGCGCCCCAGTGCGCCATCAAGAGTCCCGTTCTCGTCGCATCTCGCTTCTATGGGCGGATCGGCCTCCCAGCAGAGGCCCTCCCAAGGCGAGGATGTAAACCGTCCGGATGTGCCGTCCCAGGAGCTGGCGGTCGATTCCGCCGGGGCCACAACTGATCGGTAAACGGTTGTTCTTGGCGCCGGACAGTTCAGAATCGTCGGCACTGGATGGTCGAGAATCGTCATGATTGTCTTCCTCTCTGGAAAATTTCTCTTGCCGTGACATTGCACCCGGTAGTCAGCTCTACGGTTCGTCTAAAAATCACTATCGACGTGCTTGTGGGCTTGGCGTGATCAGGCGAAGGGGAACTTATTGAGTCGAAGGGAAAGGCCAGGGGCGTTTCCTTTACGCAATAACCCACAGCGCCAAGGGCCGGCGATTGCGGCGGTTAGACGTGCCGTGGCTTCGGACTGTCACACCCTTTGTCAGCTCCGCGGGCCCGGCCACAGTTTCAGGTCATGGTTGCGGGGCACGACCCGTCCCGGACCCCCGGCTTCAACCAATTGCTGCGGACTACCAGCCATTTCGCCTGCCAGCATCGGGAGTCTGACAGGGTTTTCGGGAGGATCGTAGCGTCACCCGCCGTCACGATTCACTAACCGGTACATGTGTGCCGAAGGTCCGCCGCCAGTACGTTAGGGGTTTGCCTCCGCTGGTGTCGACATTGCGTACCGTGCCCAGGGCGGTGACATAATCGCCTCCGTCAACCAGTTAATCCAGCGAAAATGGGATCCAAGAGGCCAACCGCCAGGGCGAGGGGTCGCGTTCTCCACGGTCCATGGAATTCCGCTGAATTGTCGGGACCGCCTCAGACTGAACTGATCTGGGCTTATTCGAAGAGATCAGATAAATCGACGTGGCGTGATTCATGCACCTTAATCAGTTTCCAGTAATCGTCTGTCTTGTGCGCCCCAAGTGTCACCCGCAGCTGCCCGATAAGGGGCTGTTTCGCACCGATAAGTTCAATATGCGTCTGCAGTTTCAGGTAAACCAGTGCCGAATCGCCGTCCACGCTTACCCGGCTCGTCAGCTCACGCCACTCGGGTATCGATTCCACAACAAGTGGGATGGCATCCCAGTATTTGTCGATCTCATCCCAGGTGAACATGGGATCCGGCGCTTCTTCCGGCTGGTAGATTAATCCATCGAAAGACTGGTCAAAAAGGCTCTTCATTCGCGGCGCATCCAACGTCTGGAAAGCGCTGCACCAGCTCTGGTAAAGAGCTGTGACGTCCTTGTCGCTCATTAACGGGACCCCTCTCCTAATCATTTTCATAAGTACTGGCGAAGCCGAGAAGTCGTTTCACAACGCAACGACAAGCAATTTACCTCTGGAGGTACTTGTGACCGGCATCTCTTCCACAAAGTATTGTTGATCCGGCGGTCTACTGCTAGGTGGTTTTGCCACTGCATTTTGCCCGAATCGGGAATTGGAGTATGCAGATGCACAACGTTGTTCATATCCCGGATCATTTGGAAGACAGGTGGGCCGAACTTGTCGGCCAGGCCCGGGCAGATGTCGGCACCCTCGTGGAGCAGTTCGCCGAACGTGTCGGTCAAATGGAGGTGTACCGGGCCGGGGTCGTGTCGATGGAGCAGGTCAAGGTGGACGCATTCTCGGCGTTCGGATATTCCTGGGCCAGATAAGGGGGAACGACGAGCGAATTTGCGCTGGGGCTCCAACGGCCACGGCCTTGGTCCCATCAGCGGCGCATTCCTAACCGCATATGTTGACGGGTTTGCTGCGTGGCTGCTCCGCATTCCAGCGCCGCCGGCGGTTCAGGTTCGTCCCAGTCGAGTGGAGTTGCGAGACGACATTTTCGGGGCCAAAGGAAGCGCGCCTACAGACGATCCTCGATTGCCGCTTCGAAGCACAGAACGAATTATTGCCGGGCGGAGAGTGCGGGGTTCAACTGGCAGTTTCGGCCTGTGCGGCCGTGATGGCGAGCAAGAGGAGAGCGGCGTCGGCGGGCACGGCCATATCGTAGCCAGTGATTTCTTCGAGTTTTCTAAGTCTATTCAGCACCGTGTTTCGATGGCAGTACATCTGCAACCCGGCTTTGGTCATAGAGCCAGAATGCGCGAAAGCCAATGCTACTTCGGTCAATCGTTGTTGTTCCGCCTCCGAGGTCCCTTTAAACCCCGCCAGAACGGAGGCCACTAGCTCGGGGGCGGCGTCACGCAGTCGGGCCGCAAGGAATGGCAACCAGAGATCCTTGAGTTCAGTCGGGCCGCGAACTTCCGATACGTTCAATTCCACGATCTCCACGGCAAGCCGGCAGGCTCGGGCTAGGCCGGAGAGTCCGTGAATCACCGGGGCCACCCCACAGATCGATGCAGAGAGTAGCCTCCTCAAGGGCTGTAGATCCTCGCCTTTCCAGTTTGAGATGAGCAGGCTGTGGTCTCCGGTGGAGTGAATGTGGACCGTGTGGCTGGACGCTCTCAGGTGACCCGCGACTTTGTTTAGCTCATTGTCGTGTTGCACACGGGTGGCAACCACGACGAAGTAGCTCTCGACGTCCACCCCGAGCGCCCGGCCGAGGTTGTGGAGCTCTTCCGTGTCGGGAACTTCACTGTTCAAGATGGCCGTCATCAGCCGGGCACGTTCGCTATGCCGTTTGTCGGCCATTTTGGATGCCTCTTCGAGATATCCGCTTTGGACCTCGTTTGAATAACTTTCGACAGCCGCCCAGATCTTTTCCACTCCGGCCACGAGGAGTTCCCGGTCTTCGGGGCCAGCGTAGAAACGGAAAGCTGCCCATAGAACCTGGAAATTGAGCCGGACCGCGGTGAGCAGGTCGTTTAGCGGTATGCCAATTCGCGCGCGGGCGCGACCAAACCGTCGTGCCGTCCAGATGACCTCCGCCTTGAAGTCACCGTTCCCCCTTATCTGGCCCAAGAGGTATCCGAACGCCCCGAATGCATCCACCTTGACCTGCTCCATCGACACGACCCCGGCCCGGTACACCTCCATTTGACCGACACGTTCGGCGAACTGCTCCACGAGGGTGCCGACATCTGCCCGGGCCTGGCCGACAAGTTCGGCCCACCTGTCTTCCAAATGATCCGGGATATGAACAACGTTGTGCATCTGCATACTCCAATTCCCGATTCGGGCGAAATCCAGTGGCAAATCCACCTACCAGCAGGGCTAAGCAATCAACAATACTTTAGACAAGAGATGCCGCTCACAAGCGCCACCCGCCCAGGCTTGCTCTCTCGGACCGTAACTACGGCAGGCAGCTGGACATGGCCCGGACCTGGACATGGCTGCAAGCCACGAGCGTGATCAGGAACGACTGGGCAGCCGCCGCCAGTTCTTGCACGCGCTTGCCGAACCGGGCCTGCCCGCCATCATCATCGCTGGCAAGCCCACAGCCCTAAACCCCACCCCCGAAAGATGAAGGACCCCCTTGACTACGGCACAGACCAGCACCGGTGCATACGCCATTTTCAACTCGGCCACCGGGAAGGTAGAGAAGGACTTCAAGCAGGCCACCGACGCGGAGACCGCCGAGGCCTTGAGCCGCTCCGCGTGCTCCCATATACGGTGCAAAGAAATGAACACGGGGGTCCTGACATGAGTGGGCAAAGTGTCCCTGTATGGGCACTGCAGCGAGTAACAACTGTGCTTGAGTCCGATCGCCAAGCCGGAAGACGCGCAACAGATCCCGCTGCTGTGGCACGACGCACCGGGCTGAGTAAGAGTCTGGTCCGTCGTTGTCTTGCTCTGAGCAGACGCAGAGCGTTGGTAACCGACTGGCTTGACCGCTCGAAGCCGGGGGAGCCCGAGTTAACCCCACGCGACAGCAGCTTTGGCGGTCCGGAACGACAAGATCCAATCTAGATGCTTCTCCGCTCCGGGGCCGCCGCGACCCGCACCCCCTGCGGCCTCTAGCCCGTGCACTCGCACGAGCGCAGTCCATCTACCAGCTATATACGATTAGTCGCTTTTGTGCATCTGCATAATGGTCGCCGGTAGAACGGCAGATGTCTGCGGCAAAAACACCTATCGGAAGCATTAAATGATCAAGAATACTCTAGAGATGAGACGTCGGGCAGAGATGCACCGCGTAATGAGTGGTGTACGAGTAAAGGTGAGGTGCTTGGAGCGGAGTTGGGATGTCTAGCAGGATTGGCAATGTTCACTACCCGGTTGGGGATATAGAAAGAGCCCTATCTTTTTACTATTCGGCATTTGGTCTAGAGGCGAAATTCGTTGATGGAAACCGTTACACGGCGTTGGACGCCGGCGGCACTACCTTGGCCCTGGCCGGGGCAGAGGAAGACATCACCGATGGCAGAGTTGCCGCGTCGTTCAAGGTGGACGACGTACAGGGGGCTCTCCAAACGATTGTAGCAGCGGGAGGGTCCGTGGTTCGAGGCGCCGAAGCCGGACCCCATGAACTCCGCGCTGTAGCCACAGATCCATGGGGAAACTCATTGATCGTTTACGGACCGAAATGAGCGGCCCAAAACAGTTTTCTCCGCGGTATATGAACTCACTTAAGGATTGGTACTAATGTCTGCCTATGTTGTTGTTGCTTTGGAAGTCAATGAGGAAGAACAGTTCGCCGAGTACGTTGAGAAAGTGGCAGACAGCTTTGGTCTGTACAGCGTCGACGTACTGGCATCCTCAAGTGAGCTCGAAGTGATTGAAGGGGTAGCTCCTTCGGAACGCATTGTGATACTGCGCTTCGAGTCACCCGAAAGGGCACGTAGTTGGTACAGCTCGCCCGAATACCAACGCGCACTCCCGCTCAGACACGCTGCCGCAGATACCAAGTTCATGGTCACGGTCAAGGGGCTCGCCCTGGCCTGAGCTTAGCCGGGCCACCTGCGGTTGCTCCGCCCGAAACCTCAGCTCAGGTTCCTCGAATCGCAGGTCTCCGCGGCTATGGAACGACAACGCAAGGCCACAGGAGCGGTGACGTTTCAGCCGAAACTTGGATGGTTGCTTGGGATCTGTATCCGCAGATGATCCCGGTGCGTCCCCAATGCGACTAGTGAAGGATAATAATGACTAAATTCTCTACCTGTGAGAGCGCCCTGCTGACCTCTGTTCCCACCGGCCTGCTGATCAACGGTGAGTGGCGTCCGGCCGCCTCGGCCAGGACGTTCGACGTGGAGGACCCGGCCACCGGCAAGGTCCTGCTGAGCATCGCCGACGCCGGACCCGAGGACGGTGCCGCCGCGCTGGACGCCGCCGCCGCGGCGCAGGAGTCCTGGGCTAAGGTCCCGCCGCGGGAACGCGGCGAGATCCTGCGCCGCGCGTTCGAGCTCGTCATCGGGCGGGCGGAGGACTTCGCCCTGCTGATGACCCTGGAGATGGGCAAGCCGCTGGCCGAGGCCCGCGGTGAAGTCGCCTACGGGGCGGAGTTCCTGCGCTGGTTCTCCGAGGAGGCCGTGCGGGCCTTTGGCCGGTATTCGGTATCGCCGGACGGGAAGTCCCGGCTGCTGGTGACGAAGAAGCCGGTGGGCCCGTGCCTGCTGATCACGCCGTGGAACTTCCCGCTCGCGATGGCCACCCGGAAGGTCGCCCCGGCCGTCGCCGCCGGCTGCACCATGGTGCTGAAGTCTGCGAACCTGACCCCGCTGACCTCCCAGCTGTTCGCGGCCGTCATGCAGGAGGCCGGATTGCCCGCCGGCGTCCTGAACCTGATCCCAACCTCCACTGCCGGCGCCACCACGGGCCCGCTGATCAAGGACACCCGGCTGCGCAAGCTCTCATTCACCGGGTCCACCGAGGTCGGGCGCCGCCTGCTCGCCGACGCGTCGGAGACGGTGCTGCGGACCTCGATGGAGCTCGGCGGCAACGCCCCGTTCGTGGTGTTCGAGGACGCCGACGTCGACGCCGCCGTCGCCGGGGCGATGATCGCGAAGCTGCGCAACATGGGCGAGGCCTGCACCGCGGCGAACCGCTTCATCGTCCACGAGTCCGTCGCGCAGGAGTTCGCACAGAAGTTCGCCGCGAAGATGGCGGAGATGACCACCGGACGCGGCACCGAGGCCGAGTCCAGGGTCGGCCCGCTGATCGATGCCAAGAGCCGGGACAAGGTCCACGAGCTCGTCACCGACGCCGTCAGCGATGGTGCCGTCCTAATCATGGGTGGGGCACCGGCGGACGGACCGGGCTACTTCTACCAGCCCACCCTCCTCCTCGACGTGCGCGAGGGGACCCGGATCCTGTCCGAGGAGATCTTCGGCCCCGTCGCCCCGGTCATCACCTTCGCCTCCGAGAACGAGGCCGTGCGGCTGGCCAACAACACCGAATACGGTCTGGTGGCCTACGTCTTCACCCGGGACCTCAACCGCGGCATTCGGATGGGCGAGCGGCTCGAGACCGGGATGCTGGGCCTGAACGCCGGCGTCGTCTCCAACGCCGCGGCACCGTTCGGCGGGGTCAAGCAGTCCGGACTGGGGCGTGAAGGCGGCCTCGAAGGCATCGAAGAATACCTCTACACCCAGTACATCGGCATCGCCGACCCCCACGCCGGTTAACGTTCGGGCAGTTCCCGTACACCCCGAAATCGCAAGGGGTCTCCCATCCTCGCAGCCTGGGAGGCCCCTTGTTCGGAACGGTTCTGGATCAGATCTTGCAGCCCGCCGCTCGCGCACTGGCGTCCGTTGCAGCTGAGCGAACAACGGCTTGAAGTACACCCCAACCTGACTAAGCGGATCATGTACGTGCGGGTGAGCACTCTGGACCGGAGCGGGCAGCGCCAGCATGACCGCCTCGTTCTTGACGGGGTTTGCACTGACAAAGCCTCCGGCAGAAACATCGCGCGCCGAACAGCTCGCCGAACTGCTGCGGTTCGTTCGGGTGTTCAGTACATGGAACTGTAGGCAAAGGCGTAGTTGATGCCTACAGTTCCAGCGTAGGCAGGCAGGACTTGGCAGCGTTGACTGCTTCTATTCCGGCCAGCTCGAGGTGCGGATGACGTCAACGAAGTCGGTACGGTTAAAATCCGGGCAAAAGTGTGTCAGAACATCTGCGTTGACGTTCCCGAAGGTTGTGCCGGGGCGGTGAACATTGCCGTCCCGGAAGGCTTCGAGGATCTGGCGCTTGAAATCAGGCCGGGGGTGGGCATCTGTGACGGCATGCAACACGTCCGGATCGAGATCCTGATAACCGATTCCCAAGACGTCCGTCTCGACGCCGGCAGTCACCAAAGCTATCTCTGGAGATAAAAATTCCGGGATCCCTGGAGTCGTATGAAGAGCGACTGCTGTCCATACATTGGTGACCTTTTCTTCCGGAACCCCGTGGCGTCTGAGGAAGTCCCGGGCGGCATTGGCCCCGTCGACTTCGAACCTCAGATGGTCCGTTCCGTGGGCATCTGTCAGGCCCAGGTCGTGGAACATGGCCCCGACATACAACTGCTCCAAGTCCACGTCCAAGCCGCGCCGCTGCCCCTGGATCGCGCCGAACAGATAAACCCGGCGCGAGTGATGGAACAGCAGATCGTTCGTGGCGTCCCGCACAAATGCTGTGGCCTCAGCCACGAGCCGCGTATCCGGGACAGGAATTCCAGCAATTACCTCGGTCAAAGCATTCTCCTCAGACAGTCACGGGCCGTTCCAGACTGAGAAAGGCCCAATATCCATCCTGGCCGCGATACAGTTCTGTTGCCATGTCTTTTCAGACCAATACCCCACAGATTCAGACACAGACGTCTCTCTCGCCCGCCAGCAGCAAACGCCACGCCGGTATCTTCGTTTTCGACGGCGTTCAGTTGCTGGATGTCACAGGACCCGCGGAAGTCTTCCACGCAGCCGGTTACGCTCTAAACCTGTATTCCCCTGACGGGAACGACGTGACCTCCTCGGCCGGCGTCCGCCTCGCCGTCCACGGCGCGGCAGTCGATTCTCCAGTCCTGGACACCCTGATCCTTGCCGGCTCAGACACCCTTCCGGGGAGCCGGTCCCTGCTCACCACCCTGCAGCCCGCACTGCTGACCCTAGCTAAGGACGCACCGTCGGATTGCGTCGATCTGCACGGGGGCTTTTCTGTTGGCAGAGGCCGGCTACCTCGATGGTCTGAAAGCGACCACGCATTGGCGTTTCGCTCCGCAACTGCGTCTGCAATATCCACGTGTTGCCGTCCAGGAGGATTCAATCTTTATTGGATCCGGCAGGATCTTCACCAGCGCGGGCGTGACGGCCGGGATTGACCTCGCCTTGGCTCTTGTGGAGGAGGACCACGGGGCAGCTGCTGCCCGGGACGTGGCGCGGGAGCTGGTTGTTTTCATGCGCCGCGAGGGCGGTCAATCACAGTTCGCCAGCCCGGGCGAAACGCAGAGGACAGGTGACGATGGCCTCCGGAAGATCCTTGACGCTGTCAGGGCAAACCCTGCTGCCGGTCACAGTGTCACCGACCTTGCCCGCCGGGCGGGACTGAGCACCCGGCAGCTCGCTCGGAAGTTTCAGGCCGAATGGGGAAGCCCGCCAGCGAAAGTAGTTGCAGCAGTCCGCGTCGAAGCGGCCCGGGAGATGCTCGAAGCTGGCCATTCCGTCACATCAGCTGCGATGCGCAGCGGGCTAGGCAGTGATGAGACCCTCCGCCGGCTCTTTGGTGCCACCTATGGCGTGGCGCCGGGGGCATATCAGAAACGCTTCAGGTCCACAGGAAATTGGACCACCTAATCTTGCGCTGAGGCATACCGCCTACCCGTTTGTCGCGGCTATTGCCCCTCTCGTCGCAAAGTGTTCGCCGAGGACCGCGGCCGGTCGCTGGTGCCGTTCCATCCCACCTCTCCAGGTCGCTTGACGGAATCATAATTATCGGCTCTTTGAAAAAGTAGGCGCGGGAGGGAGTGATTGTAAAAGGGCCTAGCGCGGTGGTTGCGTTCAGCATTCACCCCCGATACTGGATCACCAGGTCGGGCCGCCAGACTTCGACAGGTGCTCTCAGCTGCAGGCGGGACGGCGCGTGGTTTTCGTCGATGTTTAGATGGACTCGAAGGATCTACCTTCCTCGATAAGCTGTTCACGCTCCCGTGCGAATGCTTGCGCTGTCCCCGAAGGCGCGCTGAGACGCCGCGGCACAACTCCGCCTCGTTATTGACTGGTGCCCTCTTCGGAAGACCTTCTTTAGTAGCCGACCTGGAGCGGGACCTACGCCTCGCACTGCCTGCGCCAACTGCCTGTAGAACGCAGGATAATTGCCATTCAGAGTGGAGACTGAAGTGCTGACGGACGCCTGAGGCCCATAGCGCCCCTGGTTTCCGATGGTTCTACGCCGCATATTGGGCATCATTCGGCAGCTACCCCTCCGCGAGGGCTTTCTCTTGCCCACCAAGCCCCCATTTTGGCTAGGCACCGACCAACCAAAACCAAGGACAACTGCTGTCAGGACCCAGAAAACGTTCTGGTCAGCATTTTGTCCCCCGGGTATAACGAGTAGGTGTAACGCAACTCGGATTCAACGGTGCGTTAGAGAACGCCTCGTTCGTGTCCTTCTTCGATGGTGACCAACGTTGTTCTGAGGTGCTCAACCGTTAGGCTGACGACACCTTCCACGTCCCGTTGTCGGTAGAGCTCCACGAGGCGAGCATGTTCATCATTTGACTGGGCCAACCGTTGGGGATTGGCGCGCAGTGAGATGCCAACGAACGCGGCTGCGCTGTCACGGAGACCCGCGATAATTGACGACAGCTTGCTGCTTTCGCCCGGAAGGGCCAGCGCCTCGTGGAACTGACGGTTTAGCTCGGCCCATGCCGTTACGCTTTCCGTCGACTCCATCGCAGTGCACAACTCCTCCGCACGGGCGATCTGCGCGGCGGAAATCTTGTCCATCGAGCGGCGGACTAGAAGGGGCTCTAAAACCATCCGGAGTTCGTACACTTCCTTAACTTCCTCCAGATCGAGGCTACGCACGAGGGCGCCACGATGGGGGTCAAAGATCACGAGTCCCTCTGCCGCCAGGTCGCGCAAAGCCTCCCTGACCGGAGTCACGCTGACCTCGAGTTGGCTGGCGATCTCCGACTGAATGATGCGCGTACCCCCGGTCATCTGCCCGTCCACTATCGCTTCACGCAAGGCACGCAGAACATATTCATGGGCAGTGCGGCTCCGTCCGGGCGATCCGGCCTGCCTTGGGATCACCATAGATCTACTTCCCGTCGGCTGAGGTGCAACAAAATTACCCAAATTACTCAACGTGAACCAAATTCCCTACGTAGGAACCTCGAACCTCAAACTCGGTGCGTATCGATTCACGGTCGAAACCTGCGTCGAGTACGGCCCTGAGCAGCACAGCCGCTTTGCGGCCGTCCAACCACCCGGCTGGAATAACTCCGCGCTCCAGAAGATCCCCCTCCGAGCCGGAGAACCCGTAGGTCCCGCTGAAGGTCGTGCCAGCGCCGGTCCGTGTGGTAAACACGACCGGCACCCGGGGCAGGGCGGCACTAATCACGTCGGCAAGCTTATGGGAAACATGGCCAACACCGAAAGCTTCCACAACAGCCCCGTCGAACCCCGCATCAACGGCCAGTTGAAGTAGATCTCCCTGATCGCCGAGATGTGTCTCTAAAAGCGCTATCCGCATCGGCCGACTGGGTTCCGGCAGAAGCAGGGGGCCAGGTCGCCGTGTCCGGTTCCCATAGATAACCCGCCCTTCTTGGACCTGGCCGAGAGGCCCGAAGGACGGAGAGCTGAACGCTCCGAGGCCGCTGGCGCGTATCTTTCGCACGCGAGCGGCTGAGTGAACCTCATCATTCATCACGACCAGGACCCCCTGGCTGCGGGAGGAAGGATCCGCTGCCACCTGCACCGCTGCCAGAAGATTGGCAGGACCATCAGCACCAGGCACTTGCGGCGGACGCATCGCACCGGTCAGAACCAGAGGTTCGGGCCGGTCCCAATAGAGATCAAAGAAATATGCCGTTTCTTCAAGGGTGTCCGTACCCTGCACAAGGACGACGCCGTTCGCGCCCTCTTCCACTGCTAAACGCGCCCAGGTCAACGCTTCGGCGAGCTGACCGAAGCTAAGAGAAGCTCCTGGGATCGTGAACAGCGTTGTGGCGCAAAGGTCAGCCACATCGCCAAGACCATTGATGTCGGCTACCAAGGCGGAGGCATCCAGCGCCGGCTTGACGCCTCCACCTGTGCCGTCAGTGGTCATGGTGATAGTGCCCCCCATTGACGCCAACGCTATCTGAGGCTTTTTCATTAACTCTCCCTTACCCTGCGGCGGCAAACAGCTCTTGCGAAATCGATTATATAAGATATACATTATGTGACGTCGGCAACAATAACAATCGAATGAGGTCAGATGAGCAGCATCTCAGCATCGAAAACGGGGACCGTGCAGAGCGGTATGGACCGTCTTACCAAGTCAGTGGCAATCACCAGTTTCGTCGTCGTCGCGCTGTCTTACGTCATCAATGCCATGGACCGCCAGGTATTCCCTGTGCTTCTTCCCGCGATCCGCAATGACCTGGGTTACACGCTTGCCGAGGGCGGACTTACCGCAACCATCTTTACGCTGGGCATCGGCTTAGCCGGGGTGCCCACGGGGTTCCTTCTTGACCGGGTATCCCGCAAAACGGTCATGTTGCTTGGCATTGCTGTGTACTCGGCCTTCACAATTCTTACCGCGGTGGCCACCGGATTCTTTGACATGATGCTGTTCCGGGCGATCACCGGGATCGGGGAAGCCATGCAGAACGCGGCCCTGTTCTCGGCTGTTGGAGCCTATTTCTTTGCCAACCGTGCACTGGCGATCGGTGGCCTGAACTTCGCCTTCGGTCTGGGTGGATTCCTGGGCCCGCTACTGGGCGCGCAGTTCTCCGTCGCCATGGGCGGCTGGCAGGCGCCGTTCTATGTTTACGGAATTATCGGATTCGTATTTGTAGCCATCATTTGGATCTTCATCAGCAAACGGTTCACCGAGCAAGTCGAGGGGGCTTCCGCGGAGCAGCAGGCGGTTAGCTTCGAACATGTTCCTGAGCGGTTCCTGAACCGCAACGTGGTGATGCTCGGAGTGACCGCCGCCGTCGTGGGCCTGGCGATGTACGGCTTCATCGGCTTGTACCCCACGTTCCTGCAAAGCGTTCTGGGTCTTAGCGTCACTGAAGCTGGAACTGCCGCCAGCATGTTCGGCCTCGGAGCCATGGTGGGACTTCCGGCGGGCTACCTCAGCGATAAGTTGAACCAGCGCTACGTCCTCATCGGTGCACTGCTCACCGGTTCGGTCATCGGATATCTGATTTTTAACGGACCCACTGCTGCCGGCTGGCAGTACCTTCTTTCCTTCTGCGAGGGAGCGGTAGCGAGCGGATTCTGCTTCGTGGGGCTCTACGCCGCCCTGCAGCGCTCCGTCCGCCCCCACATGATTGGTCGGGCCTCCGGCTTCTTCGTCAGCTGCTTCTACATTCCCGCTTCCATCGCCGGCTACCTTTTCTCAGCCCTGGTCGGAGCAGTCAACTGGGGCGGCGCCGGATTCTGGCAACTTTCAGTTCTTCCCCTCATCGGCGTTGCTGCCATGCTCTTCGTCGACACCAAAAAACTGTCCAACTCAGCTACCAAGACTGCCCACTGACATCTGTCACGACCCGAAAGGCCTTTCTATGATCACCACCAAATCAGGACCGCGCCGCTGGCACGAACAGCGATGGGTTATCGACTCCGTTCTTCGCACCGACGGCCTCGAATGGGACCAGCCCAGGATTGCCTACACCCTTCGGCCCATGGGAGTTGACGCGAACCCCGACTTTGCGGTCGCAAGGTCCAGCATTAGCAAGTTCGCTGACATCACGCCCGTGTTCACTGCCCTGGCAGAACGCCGGGAAGGCAAAGCCAAGCAGGCCGAAGCAGAGGGCCGTAACATCTCCGCACGCGAGCACTACTTCCATGCTGCCTTGCTGTACGCCAGCGCTGAATGGCCCATCTGGGAAGACTCACCGGCCCTGACCGCACTCGATGACCGAAAAAACGAGTGCTACAGCTCCTACGCCAGGCTTGCCGACCACCACGTGGAGCGGGTGGAAATCCCCTTCGGAGATGCCTACATCCCGGGCTGGTTTCACCTGCCCCCCGGGTACTCCGGCGGCGCAATCCACACCGTCTTGGCCTGCGGTGGAATGGATGCCGCCAAGGAACTGAACGTCAACCTCTACGGAGACAAGCTTCTTCAACGAGGCTTTGCTGTGCTTTCCTTTGACGGCCCAGGCCAGGGCGAAGCACCCATCCGCGGAGTCAAGTTCACACCGACAGCCTGGGTCGAAGCAGGCGACGCGATCATGGACTGGTGCCGCGGACGCGAAGAAATTGACAACAACAAAATCGTTGGTTTTGGTCTTTCCTTCGGGTCCTACTGGATGTCGCAAATAGCCGCCACCCAGCCTGAACTGAAAGGCGCAGCAGTTGGTCTTGTCTGTCACGAACCTGGCGGGCACATGATCTTCGAAATGGCATCACCGAGCTTCAAAGCACGCTACATGTGGATGTCCGGCCTCGAAAACGACGAAGACACCTTTGACAAAATGGCCCAGGAGATCGACCTGCGGCCGGTCATGCCCAAGATGGAAATCCCCTGGCTGGTGATCGCCGGTGACGAAGACGAGCTCTCCCCAATGGAGCACAGTTACGACTTGGCAGGGCGGAGCCCCAGCCCCTCCCCCATGCTCGTGTATCAGCAGGGACGGCATGCGCTGTCTCTGCCCACGCCTTCAGTGGCCAATGGTCCCAACTGGCTGACGTACTCTGCCGATTGGCTGTTGGACCGGGTGAATGGCGTTCCTGCGGAAGACTTTGTCGACTACGTTCTGCCCACCGGGCAGATCGAACGCCGGCCCCACCCCAAAATTCTGATCAACTCTGAGAACTAAGGACCGCCATGACCACGAACCTCCCCTTTCTTGACCGCCACAGCGTCGCTGTCGTCACCATCGATGTGCACCGTGGACACCTTGACCCCGAGGTGGCTACCATGCCCCTTCCAGCCGAAGCGGCCGCCCGGGTAACCAAGGCAAATGCCGTACTCGTCAATGCTGCGCGGGAGAAGGGAATCCCCGTCGTTCACGTCGTAACTTCCTATCATGGTGTCGAAGAGATAGCCGCGAACCCCTGGTGGAAGTCAGTTGCCGGAACAGACGCCACCCGGGCCAACGTTCTCAACCATCAGCTGCCGGGCAGCCCCGGCCTGGAAGTCATGCCCGATGTGCTGGATCCCGGCTACGACATAGTCGTCGACACTAAGAAGCGCTACGACGCTTTCACCTCCAGTGAACTGGACCACGTCCTTCGAAGCCGGGGCATTGACACCATCCTGCTGACGGGCGTCAACACGAACAGCTGCGTTTTGGCTACGACCGTGGCAGGGAATGCCCTGGACTACTCTGTCGTCGTCGTCGAAGAATGTGTTGACACCATGGACCGCACGCTGCACGAATCGGCATTGAAAATCATCCGGCAGGCCTTCGGCTGGGTCGGAACCACCGAAGAGGTGCTCGCCGCGCTGTGACGGTCATAGATATACACTCCCACGTTATCCCGCCCGCCTTAGTGAAAAAAATGAGGGAGGGCAACGCGCCGGACGGCATCCGCATTGAAGACCGGGATGGTCAGCCATGGGTTGTTCACCGGCAGGGCTACCAGTACCCATTGCTCGAAAGCTTCCACGACGTGCCTTCCCGAATCGCTGCGATGGATGCCGAAAACGTTGACATCGCGGTCCTTTCGGTTGCACCGCCGCTGTTCCTTTACTGGATCGAAGGAAGCAGCGCCCGTGCCGCGGCGCAAACCATTAATGATGCGATCGCGCAGATGGTTGGTATGGCCCCGGACCGTTTCGCAGGTATCGCCACACTGCCGATGCAGGACCCGGCAGAGGCTGTAGTTGAACTGCGCCGGGCAGTTGAAGAGCTCGGACTAAAAGGGGCTCAGGTTGGGGCCAACATCGAGGGCGTCCCACTGGATGACCCATCCCTTCGGCCGGTCCTTGAAGCCGCCGAAGAGTTGGGTGTGCCACTGGTGATCCATCCTTACTATGTTGGCTCCTCCCCAGGCCTGGACGACTTTTATCTGACAAATCTTCAAGGAAATCCTTGGCAAACGGCCGTTTGCGCCTCCCGAATGATCCTTTCCGGAGCCCTCGACGAATTGCCGGACCTTGATCTTGTCCTGGTCCACGGTGGCGGGCACCTGCCGTACCAGATCGGACGCCTGGATCACGGCCATAAAGTGCGTCCTGAGGCAAAAACCCCTGAACAGCCGCCGAGCAGCTACCTCCGTCGGTTCCACTACGACACACTGACCCACCACCCCGAATCCACCCAATGGCTGATCGAGAAGGTGGGTGCGGACAGGGTGCTGTTCGGCACAGACACACCTTTTGATATGTGCGGTCCAGCCCTCAACGAGCAGTTGGGAGACTTCACCGGAAGCGACGAGGACAGGCAAGCAATAGCTGGCGGAAACGCCGAATACCTCTTCTCACTGAACAGGACACACCACTCATGACCGAAAAGATCCTCCTACACATCAACGGCCAAGACGTCCCCTCCAGCGACGGAGCGGTGTTCTCGGTAAAGAACCCAGCCACAGGCGAAGAACCGTATGCCGTGTCGCACGCCACGCCCGATGACGTCGACGCAGCCATTCAATCTGGCCAGCGAGCCTTTGAGGACGGACGGTGGAGGGACGTCCCCGCCCGCGAAAGAGCACGGGTCCTGAACCGCGCCGCGGCGCTTCTGACTGAGCGCATCGACGAACTGGCAAGGCTGGAGACTGTGCAGATCGGACGCACCCTCAGGGAAATGCGTGCCCAGCTTCGCCGCCTGCCCGAGTGGCTGGAGTACTTCGGGGCAGTCGCCCAGACCGCTGAAGACACCGGTCCCAACTTCGGTGCCGAACACCTGAACGTCGTCCGACGGGTCCCGATCGGGGTGATCGGTCTAATCACCCCGTGGAATCATCCGCTCCTCATCACCATGAAGAAGCTTTCAGCCGCCCTCGCTGCGGGCAACTCGGTGGTCATTAAACCCAGTGAACTTGGACCCGTCGTACCTGTCCTGCTTGCCAAACTCCTCGAAGAAGCCGGCGTGCCCGCCGGAGTGGTCAATGTAATCCCCGGACTTGGCAGAACAACAGGCAAGGCGCTTTCCGAGCACCCTGGCCTGGCAAAGCTGGACTTCACTGGAGGGACAGAAACAGGACGGGTCATTGCCGCGAACGCGGGCCACTCCCTGATCCCTGTCACCGCTGAACTGGGCGGCAAGGCACCGGTTCTCGTTTTCGAAGACGTCGATATCAACCGGGCAGCGGCCGGTGCGCTCTTTGCCGCCTTCATCGCCACAGGCCAAACGTGCGTTCAAGGGGCCCGGATCCTGGTCGACCGCCGCATCTACGGCGACTTCGTAGAAGCACTAACCAAACGTGTGTCTGCCCTGCGTCTCGGTGATCCCCTCGACCTGCAAACCCAAATGGGCCCGATGGTCTCAGAGGCTCAACGGGAGAAGACTGCCGATGCAGTCAACAGGGCACGGGCTCAGGGAGCCACCGTGCTATCCGGGGGCAGAGCCCCGGAAGGCCAACAGTACGAAAGAGGGTGGTTCTACGAACCCACCTTGGTCGCCGATGTCGGACCGCTACAGGACCTTTGGTACGAAGAAGTATTCGGACCCGTGACACTTGTAGTCCCCTTTGACAATGAAGCGGACGCAATCCAGCAGGCCAACGATTCCCCGTTCGGCCTCGCGGCGTCCGTGTGGACGCAAGAGATAGGCCGGGCCATCCGCGTCAGCAAAGCACTGCAGTGCGGAATCGTCTGGATCAATGACCACCATAGAATCGACCCAGCGTCACCATGGGGTGGTTTCAAAGACAGCGGTCTTGGCTCAGAGAACGGTCTGGATGCTTACAACGCCTGTACCAAGAAACAGAGCCTCATCATCAACACATCCGACTCGCACTTCGACTGGTTCGCATCAGTTGAAGACCTGCGCTACTCCTAGGAGCCTGCATGCCTGAATTGGACCTGCTGATCGCCAACGGAACCGTCGTCGGCCCGCGGGGCAGAATGCTGACAAACATCGGAATAAAGGACGGCAAAATACTTTCTGTCGGCCACGAGCTCCCACAGTCCCGAGAAATCTTCGACGCATCAGGCCTGCTTGTGATGCCGGGCGGAATCGACACCCACGTTCACCTGATGGACCCAGGAAGCCCGGACCGGGAGGACTTTCCCACTGGTACACGAGCCGCGGCCGCCTCCGGAGTAACCACCATCATCGAACACACCCATGGCAGACCTGTCCGCACCACGGCAGATTTGCAGGAAAAAATCGACTACCTTGATGGCCGATCAAACGTTGACTTTGGCCTCGCCGCCCATGCCTGGCCCGGCCAGACCCAGGTGATCCCGGAACTATGGGCGGCCGGCGTGGCCTTCTTTAAGGTTTTCACCTGCACGACCCATGGCGTACCGGGTCATAACGCCGCCACCCTGAAAAGCCATCTCGAAGCCACGGCAATGATCGACGCTGTGAGCCTCTTACACTGCGAAGACGAATCCCTGACCGAGGCCGCGGAAGCCCTCTTGCAGGGACAAGGACGGAAGGACCCGGGCGTATTACCAGAATGGCGAAGCCTGGATGCCGAACTCGTCGCGGCGGCCGTTGCTGCCCTGCTGGTCCGGCGGACGGGCGCACGAGCAGTAGCAGCGCATGTGAGCAACCAGGAAGTCGCCTCCTACCTTGCTGCCGAAAGGGCCAAAGGAGCAAAACTGGGAGCTGAAGCATGCCCACAGTACTTTCTCCTGCGCGAAGCTGAGGTTCACAGGCACGGCACCCTGCGTAAATTCACGCCTCCGGCGCGCGCGCGCATCGATGATGATGAAACTCAAATGTGGCGCCTGCTTCGCCAAGGCGTCCTGACCCACATGTCCAGCGACCACGCGCCCTCAACCTTGGAGCAGAAAGCAGACGGTGACATCTGGAATGTTCACTTCGGCCTCCCCGGTCTCGACAGCACCATGGCAATAGTTCTCGACGCCGCGGCCCGCGGGCATCTGGCTTACGAGGACGTGGTTCGCGTTTACAGCGAAACGCCGGCAAAAACCTATGGTCTATGGCCTCAAAAGGGCCGTATTGCCCCAGGAGCCGACGCTGACATTATCGTCGTTGATCCTGAAGCTTCACGAATACTTAGCAACGAAGCAGTGATATCGAAAGCCGGATGGACACCGTTCGACGGGCGCAAGGTTTCGGGTCAGGTCCTAAAGACTTTCCTGCGCGGCAACCTCATCGCGGAAAACGGGAAACCCGTCGACGAAAGGACAGGCCGCTTTACCCCCGGCGGAGGTTTCTCCGGGCGCTAAGAAACTTATCCCGACAAGAATCGCAAGGAGGACTGGTTTAGTACTGGCAAGTGCCCTGCTTGAAATCTGTGGATTGTACAACAAGGGACTGGCACCAATATTGGGTGCCAGTCCCTTTCGACCAACGCTCTCCACGCCCCCAGCGGAGGACAGGCCCCTCTTGGGATCGCCGTATTCAGCCCCTACCCAGAGGTGAACATGTTGAACACCAGCTGCGCGACTGGAGCCCTGCGTTGAAGTACACCAAGCTAAGGACAAGTGGATTGACCGGCCGTTGAAGCCGTGAGAACAGTCTGCAGGGTAGGGCGACTTTTAGCGCCGCAGAAAGACCGCCAGTTACCACCGTGAGTCACAGCCGACGTTGCCCGCAGACACTGAGAGTCCCCTTCTGTCAAGACACACCTCAGCCTGACACCAGCGAGCTTGACAGAATATCCGTTACCGGCGCGTCTAAGTGCTTGGGAAGCCGCCCCTTGGATGCTTCGAATCAGTCCCTCAGCCCGAGGTCGAGGAAGTCAGGAGGCCGTCACCTCTTGCGAGGCCGGGCGTACTGGAAAGGATCTAGTCCGCCGCAGTCGGCCCGGTCATTGCAAGGGCTGTTCTGGTCGGGGATGATACCTCTGGCGATGGGCGTCTGTAGAGGTCCAGCCGGCCAAAGGACCAGAACATCCTTGTGTATTCAAAAGGGGCGTAGCTGCAGTACTGACTGCCTTCTAGAGCACACCGAAGAAGCCTGATAAACCGGGCTTACACGTTTTGACTTTCTCCTGGCGCAGGTGAGAGCCGAGGACGAGCAGCGGAGCTTATGTCAGCGATCGCCCAACGGAGGATCTGTAGATCGTAGCTGTCGCGCCGGGTCAGGCCGTGCAGGTACGCCTCAAATCGGGCTGAACCGGCGCTTCCGCCCTGGGCCCAATACTTTAGCCAGAGTTCGTCGAGGTAACTCCTGTCCTGTCGGATGAGATTTAGTGCCGTGAGTCGCGGATCTTCCATGATGTGTCCCCTGATGTCAATGGCCATTAGTTTCTGCCCACCGGCGGCCAGTGAATGTGCCCGCTGATGGCCAGTAAAACTGCCCGGTGATGGCCAATAGATCTGCCCACTGAATGGTTCGGCGGGATTGGCCATCTCGGGTCGCGTTAGTTCAGTTGGGTTACTCCTTTTCCGGCGAGGGCCTGGGTGAGGCGGATGGAGTCGCCGCTGGTTTGGCAGACGTGGGCGTGGTGCAGGAGCCGGTCGACGGTGGCCGTCGCCAAGGTTTTGGGCATGAGCTCGTCGAAGCCGGCCGGGTGCAGGTTCGAGCTGATCGCGACGGAGCGTTTTTCGTAGGCTGCATCCACGACCCTGTAGAGGCCCTCGGCGGCGTCGGTGGCCACGGGCACAGGCCAATGTCATCGATCACCACGAGTTCGGCGCGGAGGATTCTGGAGACCGCGCGGGTGACGCTGTCATCGGTGCGGTGGGCCCGGATCAGGGCTCCGAGGTCCTCGAGCCGGAACCACGCCACGCGCATCCCGGCTTCGACGGCCTGCTGGCCGAGGGCTTCGAGGAAGAACGTTTTCCCGGTCCCGGACGGCCCGCAGACGACGAGGTTTTCCCGCCGGGTGATCCATTCCAGCGTCCGTAATGCCAGCTGGGTCGGGGCCGGGATCGAAGAGGCTGCGGGGTCCCATGCGTCGAATGTCTTACCCGTGGGGAAGCCTGCTGCTTTGCGGCGGGTGGCGAGCATGGACCGGGCCCGGCCAGCTGTTTCTTCGGTGAACAGGGCCTTGATGACCTCGGCCGGTTCCCAGCGCTGGGCCCGTGCGGTGGCGATGAGTTCCGGGGCGAGGGCCCGGGCGTGGGGCATTTTCAACTGGCGCATCAGCGCTTCGAGGTCTGCCGGCAGTGCCGGTGCGGTGGTGTTCGTGGTGGTAACCGGGCTCATCGGTTCTGCTCCTTCGGCGTAGCGAACGGTCCGGCGCCCATAGCTGCCCAGGCGCCGGTGCCCTGGGTCAGGGACCGGGTCTCGTCCGCGGAGTGGGCGGTGGTGCGTTGGATATTGGCGTTCAGTATCGAGGCGAGGTCCGGGTGGGCGAATCGGCCGTGGACTGCCGCGTTGCCCAGGGCTTTATCAACTTCGGCGGTGCCGGCGATTTTGGCCAGGGTCACGGCCTCGGCCATCTTCACGTTCATCCTGGCGGTGCCGGCAGCGGCGGCCTCCAGAAGCCAGGTCTTGGCGCCCTCGCCGATGGCCAGGAACTCGGCCTCACCGGCGTTGCGGGCCTTCACGGCATAGTCGCCCGGGATTCTGGTCCTGGTCCCGGGAAAGTGCTCATCGATGATCGCGGGGCTGCCGGGCCTGGCCCGGTGATGGCGGGCTACCTCGACCGGGCCGGCGGAGCCGTGGTGGACGATGACGATCTGTTCGTCGGGCCCGGTGCCGTGGGAGCGGACGAACACCCGGGCTCCGAGCAGGTGCGCGGGCACGGAGTACTGAGCGTTTTCAAAGGTGACCATCGGGGTATTCTCCGGAACGATACGGGCCAGTCCGAACGCGACCGTGTGCGCGGTTCCGGGATCCGGTGCAGCCTTGGCGCTTCCTCGTCCAGGACCGTGGCCGGTTTGCGGCGGGTCGCCCGGTGTTCCCGGTTGTTCACTTCGTCCATGAATGCCTGGCAGCCGGTCTCGAGCTCGGCGAAAGAACCGTACTCGGGCCGGAGGTTAGTGTCCTTGGGCACGAGGTCGGCCTTGGCAAGTTTCACGGACGCTTCGACGCCGCCCTTCGTGGCGGGGTCCGCGGGCTGGCACGTCAGCACGGTGATCCCGTAGTGCCGGGCGAAGTCCAGGGTCTGCTGGTTCCGCACCGGGACCCCGGCGACGTGGGCGGTGGTGACGGTTTTCTCGTTGTCCGTCAGAACATAGGTCGGTGCCCCGCCCAAGATCCGGAAGCAGCGGTCCAAGGCCGCGAAGACACTCGGCGCGGTCCTGTCACGCAACGGGATCACGATCCGGAACCGCGAGAACGCCAGCCAGGCCACGAACAGGATGGTCTTCACCCCGCCGATCCGGGGCCCGTCGCCGAAGTCGTACTGCAGCCACATCCCTGGCTCTGTGATCCATGGCCGGTGAACGCGGGTGTGGCCCAGTCGCCATGCGGCTTTGACCTGTGCGATGGCCCGGCGGGTGGACCGCTCCGAACCCGTATAGCCCAGGGCGAGGAGCTTCTCGTGGGCTTTATCAGCGCGGATCCGCCCTTTGGACGCCTCGATCCATTCCTCGATCTTGGGCAGGTAGGAGTCGGTGACCCGTGGCCGGGGCGCCGGTTCGGCGATCGGCCGGCCGGCGTCCCGCGCCGCGACATGCCTGGCAACAGTGTGGTGCGAGCAGCCCGTGAGCTCCGCCGTGGCGCGCAACGATCCGGTCAGATCGTAGGCAGCAAGAATTTCCATGATTTCTCCGTCATGCTTCATACAGGGCCTCTTCCTGGGCGACATTTGGTGCGACTAGACACCGTCATCAAATCCCGGGGAGAGGCCCCCGCCGCTTAAGACGCGGCAGGTTCAGTAAGGAAGTGGGCAGATCTCATGGCCACCGGCGGGCAATTTTACTGGCCGTCAGTGGGCATTTTCGTGGCCGCCTACGGGCAGTTTTTCATGGCCGCTAACACCCTGATTTGTCGAGGCCGCCCCTTTCGGCGCGGTGCTTGTTCTTTCGTAGATGCCGCGGACTTTGGAGCTAATTACCCACGTTGCGTGGCGGAAACTATGCGGGCTCGGTCGAGGCGTCGTCCCTCGTCGCCATCAAGTTGAGTGAACGTCTGGAGGGATCCGGCGCTTAAGGGGTTGGGCCGGACCCACCTGGAGCTCGGTGACATTCCACTCCCGTGTCCCTGACGGGGCTGAGGCGTTAGGAGTTGCTCGTCTCTGCGGTCGTAGGTTCAGTCTTTGTTACAGCGATGAGCCGTGTCATTGCCCTGTGCAGCTGTACAACGTCCTCGCGCTCTAATCCCAGTTTCTGCATCATGGTTTCGGGCACGGACATCGCTTCCTTCTTGAGTGCGGCGCCGGCGTCCGTCAGTTCGACAGCTAGGGAGCGTTCGTTCCCTTCTGCCCTGCGGCGGGAGAGAAATCCGGAGGCTTCGAGGCGTCGGAGCAACGGAGATATCGTTGCGGGTTCAAGGTCCAATTCTGTGCTGATTTCACGCACTGACCTGGGGCTCTTTTCCCATAGTGCCAGCATCACCAGATATTGGGGGTGCGTGAGCCCTAAGCGGTCGAGCACAGGTTTGTACGCCGCGACAACGTTGCGGGCTGCGACTGTCAAGGAAAAGCACAATTGCTTCTCCAGCAGAAGGTCTTCCTCAACGCCTGCTCTTTCGGTATGCCGGATGCTCAACTCAGTCATTACAATCTCCAAACCACTAATCGTCCGCTCGGACGTGATGAGGCAGGCACTTGTCCTCAGTATTCTTCGGCACAACGTAGATGCTGCCGTCCGGACGGTGAAGGGTTTCCCACTGCGGTGTCTCGGCTTGGCGCTTTTCCGGCAGTTCCCTGTTCGCACTCGTCATGTCGTGATCAAGGGAAGTTCTGTGGTGGACGGGTCCGAAGACGGCCCGTAACTTGCCCGTTGCGTTCACCCATTTTCTCCACAAAAGCCATCGGTGTTTCCTGTGCTTCCGTTTTCTACAAGAGTGTCTATCGGGGCACGAGGTAGTCTGTGCCGTCGGCATTGCGCACCGTGGTCCATTGGCGCAATTGCTCTTCGCGTTGGCGCTGGGCCGCGTCCTGCCGAACTATCACGCGCCCCTGAACGGAGCCCTGCTGGGCAGGCCCGAAAATGGCCCGAAGCTTCCCTGTCCGACGCATGAACTTCTGAACCGGGGTCTCTTTACTGATCATGCGCTTCCTTCCGAATTTTCCTACTGGCGACACTGTTAGTGTACTAAGAGTTAGTGCACTAATGAAACGGGAGAGGCTATCGCTCCCTGCCCCCGCGCTTCGTTGGCCTGTCGCTGTGCCTGGGGCTCGGGGATTTTTGACGCCACGGCGCTGAAGGACGCAAGCTGGCGGCGCCTGACCCAGGCGGTTGCCTCCTTGCTCTATGATGGCGGACTTCGAGGGTGTGAGGTTCGCGTCCCGGCACGGGGATGATCTGCAGCTCTGGGCTCTGTTCCAACACCCGGAAGACCCCGCTGTCAGTTCCAACATTCAGCACGTGGAGGTCGAGGATCTACAGCACGATAGCCCGGCACCCCTCACCACCTTCGGCCTTCTCGGCATCCAAGGGGAGAACGACGAAGAAGACGTGCAGATACTGTCTGCACAACCCACCCTTTCCGTTGCGGCCACCACCCCTTGCGGTGGGTCCACCTGGTGGGGCCTCTCCCCCGCAGCCTGCCTTCCCGGCCCCGGATACGTGCCCTAGGTTTGCAGCCTTCGGTGTCCTGCTGTTCCTCGGCCGCGGCGGCCAATTGCGTGATCACCCACTCGCGCGCTTCTGCGTCCCATGCCCTTTTGCAGTCAACCGGTGCAAGTGCCCGTCAGGACCGACGAGGCCGATGCCATGCTCCCTGCCTTGGGCCAGGAGCTGCTTGCGCTATTGCTGACCCACATTGTCGCCCTGGATCCGTGGTTCGGGCATGATCCGTCCTCCCCAGGCAACAGACTGCGCGTGAAGGCGAACGAGACCGATCCACTGCATGCAGACAGTTCGCAGGGAGCCCGTAGCTGCCGACCGGCATTTCATCTCAGCTGGAGATTTGTGCTGACCAGGCCCTGATGTCCTCCGGGGAAAAGCGCGCGTCCGGCAAGGCAATGTGGAGCCTTTCGGCGAGGTCCGCCTCGATAGCAATGAGCGGCATGCCGCTGGCGGCCTTCGCAGTCTCCTGGATAGCCACTTCAACGCGGATCAGCAGAGCGTCCAGAATTTCATTAGGGTCCGGGATTCCGGGAACGGCCTCAAGGTCGGCTTTCATCGATTTAGGTTCTGGGCCTAGTCGTCGCTGCCTGGATGTCATTTGGCAGGATTCCTGAGTTGTTCCGTAGGGAACCTTGGTGCTCAGCGCCACTGTGAAGGATCCTGGCCCGAGGCGCGTGACCAAGATGCCGTGCTGGCCATTTTTCATCGCTTGTTGACGGGCGATTTCAACGGCGGAGCTTAGGTCTTCCTGGATCGACCGCGGATTGTCGCCCTTGACGTGCCACGCACTACCCGCCTGGACGGTGGTGATCATCTTGTTGTCCTGCTCCGAGAGTCTTGGAAAGTTTTTTGCTGTCTTTTGGGCAGATCAGTGTTGTTTGCGATTGCTGGTCCGTCCTCTCTTGAGCTCTTGACGTTGTCCAGGTGAAGAGGTGGGTGGCATGGAAGGGGTGCCTTCTGAGCCGAGCTTCTGCAATACATGCAGAGAAACGGTCACGGCAGGGTTCCACCCCCGGCAGGCCTGCATTGGGGGATAGAGCATGCCGGGAGTGGAACCGGTGACCAAAATAGCATAGATTCGTACACGAACTATTCGTGCTCGAAATGCTTGTCATTCATTGTTGGCGGAACTGGACCGTTACCATTGCAGGCATGACTTCCCCTTCAGGGAGCGAAGATGATCTTTTGCTCGAACGGCAGCTGTGTTTCGCCCTGGCCGTCGCTGCGCGCACCGTCATCCATGCCTACACACCCTTGCTGGAGGAACTAAACCTCACCCATCCGCAATATTTGGTGATGCTGGCCCTGTGGCAGAAAAGTCCGCGCTCGGTGAAGGACCTTAGCCAGACGCTGCTGCTGGGATCAGCGACCCTTTCGCCTTTACTCAAGCGGCTCGAGGGTCACGGGTATCTCACCCGTGAACGGGCCGTGGGAAATGAACGATCCCTGGCAGTGGCGCTGACCCCCGAGGGAGCCGCCCTGCGAGACAGGGCCCTTACCGTGCCCGGCGCCATATTGGAAACGTTGGGTCTCACCCGGGCGGAGGCCGAAGACCTGCAGGAGCGTATGACCCGACTGGCTCGGTCGGCCCGGGTCGAACTCTGACGTACGGGGGCCGCTTGAACTGTGTGTCCGCTTGAAAGGCAGACAGTTCGCCCGCGACGTCGGCGCCAGGAACGCACCATCGTTACCCTTCAGCCTCGCTCGAAAAGGCTGGGAGTACTTCTCATTCGGGAGCCGCAGCGGGAAGGCGTTGCAATGCCGAGCGGTTTTGAGCATAGGTCGGGTGGCCTAGGCGTGCATGCAGAGTTTCGCGGTTTCAGACGCACCGGAACTTCATCCTGGGGATCACCCGGCGACTCTGGGAGACGTGATCCCTTCGCCCTTCCGTTTCCACTTCGACTTCATCGACCCGAAAGGAGAAGTGCTCATGACATCAGAACGGGGACGGTCCCTGCGCGACCGCTACCTCATCACCCTCCCCGGCGCCCGACTTGATGGCCGGATTGCCGCGGCCATGGCAGTGGCACTGGATGCTCTCCAATCCCGCTAGATCCGCCAAAGCGATAGGAAGACACCCCGCTAAATTCAAACGGCGGCCAGAGGGCGCACCGCCTTGGCTGACCACTTCTAAGCCGCCGTCTTTCGCGTCAATAAAGTCGAGCAACGGCCTCTGACGCGCCCCTCTTCGGGCACTCTCCCGCAGGTTTTCGAAGCGCCGGTAAGGAGGATTCCGTCAAGCTATGGGCCGCGCCTTAGCAGCGACCAGCGGTTCCCGGTATCTTCGATGGGGCCCGCGTTTGCTCCTTAAGACCTCTGCGGAGTTGGGGGGACAGGAGGGATCGCACCGTGGACTCACGCTGACCAGTAGAGGTGACCAAGGCCTCTGTATCAGGTGGCGGACACGTACCAGACTGAAGTTCATGGCGTACTTCATTGAGTACGTGACCCATCATGCTGTCGGTCGTTCCACCATCGACAGCCGCGACTTCCATGACGCCTTGGCCAAGGCCGAACAGGCGCTGAAAGGCTTGCCTCGCGTCAAAGCCGTATTGCGGTATGCCGCCGGGTCGAGTCCCGCATTCGGTGAGGGCGTTGTCCTGGCATGGCACGGCAGGATATAGGGCCTAACTGTCTCTCCTTCCGTGTCTTTGGCTTGACGCACCCGGGTAGAGAAAGAGAGGGTTACGAGATACGGCAAGCGTCGTTGGACCGTAACCTCACGCTAATCCGGAGGTGCGCCGCACCAACCTTCCAGCTGGATATCGTTGCCGCAAGTGGGTGAAGGTTTAGATCCTTCTCCACTTCTGATGTGGTCGTAGGGCTATTGCGGCTGGCGTTGTGATGAGGGTCCCGGCCAAGATTAGGGATGGAGCCAAAGGCATGAAGACGAGTATTCCGGCCATTCCGATTGGTGCCAGGAGGAGCGCGACAGCTCGATAAGTACCAGTAAGTGCCAGCGCCTCGCCTTTTTCTTCGGGCCCCACCTGGTCGGTTGCAATCGCGGGACCGACTGTTTGGAGGATTCCTGCACCGAGCCCCGACAGGGCGAGTGAAGCAGCAGCGGCAAGGGTGAGGGCCGCTAGGGGTGCGGTGGCCGCCAGGCCGAGTCCCGTGCACAGCAGGCCCGTAGCGAAGGAAGCTCTGATTCCTCGTTTCCGAATCCAACTACTGGCCGCACTTCCTGCCAGCATGGCGCCGTTCGCAAGGGTGAGAAGCAGGCCTATAACGACAGCGGGTTGGCCGGCCAGGGAAAGGGCGACTGGAATATAAGAGTCAACAATGCTTCGCCAGGCACCCGCTGCAACATTCATCCCGCATGCAGCACCGACGCCCGGCCGCTGCCAAATGTTCTTGTTCCTGCCCTCTGAAGAGACCGTGCTCGCGAACAACGGAAATCGGTGAAGTAAGGCCGCAGGTATGATTGCGACGCACCCCACAATCGCTGCAACCAGAAGTGGCAAGGGTGGGGATACGCCCCAAAGAAGTCCGGCGCATGCGGGGCCGGCCAGAGAGCCTACTCCGGCGGCGAGGTTCAACCGCTGCAAGCCCTTGACGGACGTCGACGCTGAACGCACCGCGTGCGTCTGAGCGCTTGTCCAGAAAAGAGCGCGGGCGGCTCCTTGAACAAGCTGGGAAGCGACGAAAATGAACAACGTCGTCGAGAGCAAAATCAGGCCGCAGGACAGGGCAATCAGCATGGCAGACATTGTTAATAACATCTTGTCTGCCACCCTCCGCATAAGCGGCCCCATCAACAACCGCGTGCCGATCTGGGTGACAGCGGCTAACGCTACGAGAAGACCAACCTGTGCCGCGTCATATCCAATGCTCACTGCTACCAAAGGCACCACGAGCGCAAGACTGCTGAGGGCAAATGAGAACATCATTGCCATCAGGAGGCTCAGCACGCGATCTCTTTTCCCTGGCGCCATAGCCTTCCCTGATTGATTTGTTGAATTAGTTTACCGAAAGAAGAAGGCCTTGGCTGCTTAAGCTCAACCTGATTACTCTCGCGAAGCAAATGGCCGATTCGCTTGTGCAGCAGTGAGTTAGCTTCTTAGCCCAGCTCAATTGGATAAAGTCTCAACGTTTATTAATTGATATAGGAGCTTTGACTAATGCTCCGCCCTCAGCGCTCGGTGCCAGCCAGAACACTGCGTTTTCCGGTTCAGACCTGTGACCATTGGGGGGGTTCCTACCGCCAAGTCCTCGCGGTAGAAACCCCCTTTGGCCGTTACCGGGCCGGAATGGTGGCGGAGGGCTGAGTACGACAGCTATACCGTCGAGGGCTGGTGAAGGATTAGAACGATTTTTTCAAGACAGAGAGGTATTCCTCAGGCAATTTCTTTATCTTGTTGATCACCTGTTCTTCCAGGTCTTTTCCGGGGACGTAGCTAATTGGTCGGAACTGCTTTTCCCCCTCAGCCAACAGGTTTTCGTCGCTGGCAATTGTGCCGAGAGCGTCGCGAAGACACTCCAGCGCAGCCGGGTCCATATTCGCAGGTCCGACCAGCGGCCGTCCTAGCTCGTTTACCGTCTGGTGCGCGGTCAGAAGCATTTCCTGTCTTTCGGTCAGGTCCAGCTCACTGAACACCGGTGTCTCCGGGGCTTCCGGGACCCGTTCAGATGCTATAGATAACAAGGGCGTCTGTTCTCCGCTGGCAATGCCCGCACGACGGGAGTCTGCAGGACCTGCAAGGCCGTCAACATTCCCTTGGAGGAGAGCGAGTTCGACTTCACTCTGGCCTCCGAATCCCGTCACTATTTGGGCGTTTTTGAGATCGAACGCTTCCATGAGGATCGAAGGAGTGATGAAGTCCGATGACCCGCGGCCGGAAGAACCGAACCGGAAGCCCTCAGATGCCTTCACGTCGTCCCAAGTCTCGTATTTACTTTCGGCCCCAGTTACGAGCACAGTGTTATTTTCACCAACACGGCCTATGTAGCTCAGGTCATCCAGGCTGAACCCGGCTCCCTCGGCTTCCGCAAGAACGGCTGCAGCAACGCCTGCACCGTTCATGATTGCGATTTGGGTGCCGTCGCCTTTTGCATGAACCAAGCTGTTGATGGCCACCAGCCCGCCGGCCCCAGGCTGGTTCTTGACAATCACCTGGGCGTTCAAAGCCTTCCCCAGATTGGGGGCAATCAAGCGGGCATAACTGTCATAGCCGCCGCCAGGAGCGAACGGAACAACCACTGAAATGGTTTTGCCTTCGAGGCTTTCACAACCCTCAGCCGATGGCCCGGACTGAGGATTGCCGGACGCGCCACCGCATCCGGCAATAGCTAGTGTTGCCGAGGTCGCGAGAGCACCTATGCTCAACCGACGCGCGAGGGATATATGACGCATTCTTGTTCCTGCCTTTTTTGTAAAATGGATAATGGGGGGGTAATTGGAAAGCGCTATAGGCTTGTTAGAATTCCTACCGGGGTGGGAATGTAGAGTAGCCACCGGAACATAGTCAGAAGGCATAGGGTCAGAACGACTGCGTAGATTCCTGAAAACTTCCAGGACTTGTGCGCCCCCCATCGAAGGTAGAACAGGGCGAAAATACCGCTGGAAGCGAATATTCCCAGAATCCCTGTCAAGATGAGAAAGCCTGTGACCCAGAGCAGTGCCTTGACCCAAGCCCGCGTTCCCGCTGTGGCAAATACATATTCGGCCTCGTCGCTCTCGGCGTCGTCATCTTGGTTATGATCTGGCCTGTCACCGCTTGCTTCAGCTGGGAGCTCGCCCGTATTCCTGCGTCGAAGCTGTTTCCAGCCGATGATCGCAGCCAGTCCAAGGCTGAACACCAGGCCGGAGACAATAACCACTCTGGGGAAAACGGCTGCTTGGGACGGCCAAGTGAAGGTCTGTATAAGAGCTGCACACATGATTACGGCAACCGTGAGCGTAAAGACCATGTCTGCTCTTCTGGACGAATTCAGGGATGTACCAGCAGAAGCTGTCACGGAGGAACCTATCGTCGGTGCGGTTTTCATATCAGCTTTCCTCACTTCGAAGTACGGGCCGGGGAAGAAGGCTCAGGTTCCAGCCGGGAAGCGGCGCGCCGGTTTGTACGGATACCGTAAACAATGGAGGCGAGGATGATGACGCCGAGTCCCAGCACGATGGGACGTGTTACCCAGCTTGTGCCGAACATTGACGTGGCGAGGTTGAGGTAGGTTTCAGCGAACCCGCCGAGAACAACGGCGAGTAGGAATGGAACCCGCGGCCAGTCCCATCGCAGACACACGACGCCGAGGGCGGAGGCTGCAATCATGACCAGTACGTCTGCGAAACTGTTCGTTGCCGTGTAGGAGCCGATGACGAGGAGCAGTACAAGTGCCGGAATAAGGACCGGGCCTTGAAGTCTGGTCAGTTTCATCAACGGACGGATGAACAGGAGCGCGATGCCTACTGCGACGAGATTTGAAATGATTGCAATCCAGACCATGGACATGGTGACATCCAGCCTGGTGGTGAGCATTTCCTTGCCGGGGGTAAGTCCCAGGATCATGAAGCCGCCGAGCAGGACAGCGGTTGCTGCCCCTCCAGGAATGCCGAAGGCGATTGTTGGAATGAGTGACCCCCCGTCCTTGGCGTTGTTGGTGGCACCGGCGGCAATGAGGCCGTCGATGGCGCCTTTCCCGAACTGCTCTGGGCTTTTCGAGGTTTGTCTGGCATGTCCGTACGCCATCCATTGAGCGACAGATCCGCCCAGTCCGGGCAGCATTCCTATAAGGGCCCCTATGCCGGCAGAACGAAGAACCAAGCTCCAGTGCCTGAATACGTCCAGCACTCCCTGTCCAGTCCCATGCAGTTTGTTCTGCCCAGGGCCGGAGGGCTGGGCGATGCTGCTCTTGCTGAGCATGAGCTGCAGCACTTCAGCGCCTCCGAACAAGCCGACAACGATCGGAATCAGGTTGATACCATCCCAGAGGTACAACTGGCCGAAGGTAAACCGCTCGACTCCGACCTGCGGATCGACACCTACCAGGGCGACCAACAGGCCTATGGATACCATGATGAAGCCCTTAATGAGGTTCTTTCCGGCCAGAGTAATAACAAAGGTGAGGCCGAGAATCGTCAGTGCGAAGAACTCAGGGGCGCCGAGGGCGAGCACCACGGGCCGGATGAGAGTAATCGACAAGGCAAGAACGACGGCACCGAAGATGGCGCCCATCGCAGAGCTGGTGAGCACGGCACCGAGGGCCCTTCCCCCTTGGCCCTTTTTGGTGAGTGGATAGCCATCCATTACTGCCGCTGCGGAGGTGGCCTCTCCCGGTACGCCGAAGAGGACGGAGGTGAGGTCCCCTGTAGTTGAGGTCACCACCCACATGCCGAGGAGAAATGCGAATCCCTGGACTGGTTCCATGCCGAAGGTGAACGGCAGCATGATCGCCAGTGTGACGGCGCCCCCAAGGCCCGGGAGTATACCCACCAGGAATCCGATAAGTATGCCCAGCAGCATGATCGCCAAGGTGGCTGGCTGTAGAACCTCTGTGAGGCCATTGGATATTGCTTCAAGCATTGAAAAGGTTACCTACTCTCATGTCCTCCGAGGCGCCTCATCGCGCCCGGACAAAAGCTTTTGCGTATGCACTGCATCACATCTTGGCCTTGGACTAACCAATATGCCATAAGAACGCGATGCCCGTTACATTTCTCCGTAACTTTGTGGAGAACTTCCTTGCGGGCGTATGCCGGGCGGCCCATGATCTCCCGCCTCGTAGCACGGATCTCTGGCCGCGCCGGAGCAGGTCGTGCTGGGGCAAGTAGATTATCAACGGCCCTACCATCATGTTGCGGAGCAGGCGAAGACGCAGCGCCTGCTGGTTGACGTTCCCGCCGCCAGGGTACAAAGGCCGACATGGGAACCTTGCCGGCCTCATCGCGCTGTCGAGCGGGCCTCTATGCCGCGACCCGCCCGAGTCTGCACCCGGTTCCGAACCCTGGCCTCCCCCGCGCTGGTTTCGCGACACTGGAGCGGCCTCGGACCGAAGTCGAGTTGCCGGGGCCGGAGAGGCCCGTCCCCGACATGTGGGGGGCGTGGGGCACGTACCCGTTTCCCCGCAGAGGAGAGCAGACGTGACCACTGTGAGCTGAACGCCTCATGGTGGATCCATTAGACCATCGACGGTGACAGCGGGGCACACAGCGAAATGAAGTCGCAGGACACCGAACTCTGCTGGCGCGGCAAGAGTCTATTTATTATTCCATTGCTGTATCATTCGATTAGGCTTATTTACCCCGTAGTGATCGCGGGAAGGCTGACATTCTTGTTCTGATCGCATCGCCACACCGTCTGATTGACGGTCGATAGGGGGACAATGGCCACCGATACCCCGGATATGTTCGTCCCCGTCAACGTCGACCGGGCTTCCCAGGTCATCGTCGACCAGATCAAAGTTCTCATTCGCGCGGGTAAGTTACAGCCGGGCGATCGGCTGCCCAGCGAACGCGAGTTGTGCCAGCGGTTCAATGTCAGTCGTGTGACCGTCCGCGAGGCGTTAAGGGTGCTCGAGACGAACGGACTGCTCACCATCCGCGTCGGCTCCCATGGTGGCGCCTTCCTCACCAGCCCTACGGCCGAGCGACTCGGCGTGGGTCTGGCCGACCTCATTTCGCTCGCGCCTGTCACGGCACACAACGTCACCGAAGCGCGCTTCATCGTCGAGCTCGGCACCCTGCCTCTGGCGGTCGAGCGGGCCGCGGAGGAGGATGTCGCCGCTCTTTTCGCGATGGTCGAGGAGGCCGAGCAGGCCGTTAAGGCGGGTCGGTACAACGTGGAGCTCTCCGCCGCGTTCCACACTCGGATCGCGCAGTGCACACACAACCCGGCGATCGAGATGCTGATGCAGAGCTTCAACGGCCCCATGCGGATGTCGCTCGAGGAATCGCACATTTCCGCGCCCATGGGTCAGCAGGGTGTTGCAGAGCACCGCAGGCTTGCCGAGGCCATTGAAGCGCGCGACCTTGAAGCCGCGCGAACGGTCATGACCGAGCACCTCGGCAGGACTGCCGAGCGCGTTCGCACTCACATCTTCTAGGACGGGCCCGGGCAAAGAATCACCCCTAGAGTCTTAAGGCGACCCGGAAAGGTCGCCGCGCCGGGTCTGGCTAGGAGGCCCTAGTGCGATACCCGCTATTGGTGGTTGCCGTGAGTCGGGGCCGGGAGATTCATCTCCAGGCGGGCTCTGTGCCAGCAACCAGTGTTGTTACTGTTTGAGGCGCGGCTGGTTTCCGCTACGTTCAGGAATCTGATGGCGAACGGCATGTCGGCGGTGGCCCCGGCTACCCAGGCCATGCCTGATCGTGGCCTCACGGGCGGGTCTGCCGACACGTCCACGCATTCCCCGATATTTTCCAGCTGGCCGCGTCGGGCGCCATTGAGGCCCACGGCGCCGGCGGCTGAGGTCAATCCGGTGCAGCCAAGTGTCGCCCAAGTCGTACTGGTAGAAGGCCCTCCCCGCTGCTCTTGAGAAGACCACCAAGCGAGCATTCTTCGTCTGACGATCCGTTAATGCGATGTAGGCCGTCGCGTCGGGAATTTAGTTCCCGGGAAGTCGCCGCAAGGTAAGGGTTTTCGTGTTGGAACGCATAAAACTTCGTAATCCTGCATCGGCAGACCAGCGCCTCGCTCCAGCCTCGAATTCAATCCGTAACCACAGCCCCCAAAGTTTCCAAAGTTCGCGACATTTTTGCACTTCAACTTCCCCAAGGGGCATCTTCGGCACTAAGGTATAATGGACTAACCAAAGGAGGACTACATGACCATCTCCGCTCCCGGAACCCTCATCATCGGCGCCAGCCAGGCCGGCTTGCAGATCGCAACGTCGCTGCGCGAATTCGGCGACACCGACCCCATCGTCCTGGTCGGCAACGAAGACGTTGCCCCGTACCAGCGCCCGCCACTGTCCAAGGCCTACTTGGCTGGCAAGGCAACGGTCGAGTCCCTCGGCTTCCGCTCACTGGACTGGTACGCCGAGAAGCAGATCGAACTACGCCTCTCCACCCACATCGAGAACATCGAGCTTGACGTCCCCGGCTCGGGCAGCGGCGTCGCCGTCACCAGCACCGGAGAGAAGCTCCTGTTCGCCCGCCTTGCACTCACCGTGGGCGGCACGCCGCGCCGGCTCCCAATTCGCGGCGCCGATCTCGAGGGCGTCTGCGTGCTGCGCGATATTGCGCACGCTGATGATCTGCGCACCCGCTTGGAGGCGGCGTCCAATGTCGTCGTCATCGGTGGCGGGTTCATCGGACTGGAAGCGGCTGCCGCCGCGACGGCCGCTGGCAAAGACGTAACCGTGGTCGACGTCGCCGATCGGCTTCTGGGCCGAGCCGTGGCCCCGGAGGTCTCGGCGTTCTACCTGACAGCACACCGGCGCCGCGGCACCAAGGTGCTCCTGTCCACCGGCATCGACGCGATCGAGGGCGACGAGAAGAATACCGTGACCGGCATCCGCCTCGCCGACGGCACGGTGCTGCCGGCCGACATCGTACTCGTGGGCATCGGGCTCATGGCACACACCGATCTCGCCGTGACACTCGGCCTCGAGATCGATCGTGGAATCGTCGTGGACACGCTCGCACGTACGAGCAACCCGAACATCGTGGCCGCTGGCGACTGCGCCACGCTCCCCCACCCGCTCACCGGGGAAGGGCGCCACCGCATCGAGTCGGTCCAGAACGCAATTGCTCAGGCGCAGATCGCCGCAGCAACGCTCGTGGGACGCCCGCAGGGTCCGGCCGCCGTGCCGTGGTTCTGGTCAGACCAGGCGGACCTCAAGCTCCAGATTGCTGGCCTCTCCAACGGATACGACGAAGTGGTGGTTCGTGGCCAGCCTGACACCGAGCAGTTCTCGGTACTCTACTACGCTGCCGGACGTCTGATCGCGATCGACTCCATCAATGCCCCCCGTGACTACATGGCGGTCCGCAAGCTCCTCGGCACCGGCGGCACCATTCCCGCTGAGCTCGCCGGAGACACGAACATATCGCTCAAGGACCTCGTAGCGGCCCCGACAGTCTGATCCAGCCGGCAGTCTGAGCGGCATTCAGCAAACGACGGCGCCCCTCACCTCCGCGGAGGTGAGGGGCGCCGTCGTTACAGCCGGGATTCTCGACTCAGGAAGCCGCGGGAACGCGCGCGGCCAGTCCCGGATAGACCTCAAGGGCGTTCTCTAGGAGGATCCGGCGTTCATTCTCCTCAGACAGACCGGCACTCTTGACGTAGACCAGGGTGTTGTCCCACTCCACACCGGTCTCCGGGTCCGCGCCACGCACGGCACCGAGCATCTCGGAAGCGAAGAGGATGTTGCGGGAAGGGACAACGCGGGTCAGCAGGTCGATGCCCGGCTGGTGGTATACAGCGGTATCGAAGAAGACGTTATTCAGCAGCTCGGAGGGATCCTGCCAGCCGTTACGCATGGACAGGCCACGGTAACGACCCCAGTGGTACGGGATTGCGCCGCCGCCGTGCGGGATCACGAAACGCAGTTCCGGGAAGCGCTGGAAGAGGTCCGACTGCAGCAGCTGCATGAACACGCTTGTGTCCGCGTTCAGATAGTGCGCCCCGAGGGTATGGAAGTTCGGATTGCACGCCGTGGACACGTGGATCATGACGGGGATGTCGAGTCCCTGGATGACCTCGTAGAGGTCAAACCAGGACTCGTCCGTCACTGGCTTTCCTGCCCAGGTCCCTGAGGGATCCGGGTTAAGGTTCGCGCCCACGAAGCCGAGCTCGGTAACCGTGCGTCGCAGTTCGGCAATGACACCCGCATGGTTGCCCTCCGGTGTCTGTGGCAGCTGCGCCACCGGCGCGAAGTGCTCCGGATACAGCTCGCTCACACGATGCACCAGGTCATTCGAGGCCTGCGCCCAGGCATTCGCGATGCTGGCGTCCCGGATGTGATGTTCCATGCCCGAAGCCCGCGGGGAGAAGACCATGAGGTCCCCGCCGCGCTCCCGCAGCACGCGCAGCTGGTTCGGCTCCACGCTTTCGCGAAGCTCGTCGTCGCTGATCGCCGGGAGCGCGGCGTTCTCACCCGTGAGCTGGGCCTTACGGAAGGCAAACAGCTGCGCAGGCTCAGTGGTGTAGTGGCCGTGGATGTCGATGATCACTTCTGGGCCTCCTGTGTCCAGTCCTCGTAGGAGATGTAACGGATGCCAGCCTTTTCAAGCAACGGACGCATGTTGTTGACGTCCAAGGCAATCTCGCCGGTTTGGTAACGCGCACGCGCCCTCGCTTCCTTCTCTTCGCGCGCCTTCGAGGCTGCGAGCACCTCGGCTGCCTTGAGGCGAGGCACGACGACGACCCCGTCGTTGTCGGCGATCACCACGTCACCGGGATTAACAATTCGGCCGGCGATCGAGATGGGGACGTTAACGTCGCCAAGGGTTCCTTTGCCGGTTCCCTCGGCCGATACGGTCTTGGACCATACCGGGAATCCCATCTCCTGAAGATCGGCCACGTCCCGCACCCCCGCTTCGATGACCAGTCCCCGTACGCCGCGTGCTTTAAGCGAGGTGGCAAGGAGGTCGCCGAAGTAGCCCATATCGCATGGCGCGGTGGGTGCAACAACCAGCACATCGCCGTCGGCGCACTGCTCCACCGCGACGCCGATGGTGGTGTTGTCACCCGGGGCGACCGTGACAGTGACGGCGTTGCCGGCGATCCGGGCTCCCGTCTGCACAGGGTTGATGTGGGAGCCGAGCAGGCCCTCGCGACCCTGGGCCTCATGCACAGTGGCGACGCCGTAGCTGGCGAAGGCGTCCACAATGTCCTGTTCGGCGCGCGGTGGGTTAGTCACAACAAGGCCGGCCATCAGTGCACCGCTCCGCCGGGCTGACCGATCAGTTCGGGCATCATCGAGACGTGGATGGCATCCTCATCGGTTTCGCCGGCGAGCACGCGGATGGCGTGGTCCACCTGGTCGATGCCGTAGCGGTGTGTGGCGAGCTTCTCCAACGGGTAGCGGTGGGAGGCAAGCTGAGCCACCGCAAGTTCGCAAGCCTTGAAGGAGTGGCCACGGGCCGATTTGATGGTGATTGCTTTCTCGGTGACCTGCTTGACCGGGAAATCCGGGAACGCCGCCAGCTCGCCCTGGATGAGCAGTGTGCCCTCGCGGCGCTTGAGGACGTCGACGCCGAGCAGCACCGGAGCAGTACCGGCGCGTGAGGTGCAGTCGAGCACATAGTCCACGCCCCGGCCGTTGGTCAGATCCATGATTTTCTCGCGCGGGTCCTCGGTGAGAACGTCGATTACCTCATCGGCGCCGAGTTCCTTGGCCAGCTCGAAACGGGCTTTGTCACGCGTGGTGCCGGAGACGATCACCTGGGCAGCGCCGGCGGTTCTCGCGGCAACAAGCTGGGCAAGGCCCTGCTGGCCGGGACCCTGGATCAGGACGGTGTCGTTGTAGCCGACGCCGGCGGTCAGGAGCGCCCATTCGATGCCGTTGGATAGCGGCATGACCAAGCCGGCCTCTTCCGCGGTGATGGTTTCCGGGATCTTGTGGAGCACCGCGTTCCACGGCAGATACATGTATTCCGAGAATCCGCCCCAGAGAGTTCCGGGGAAGTCAGCGGAGGTGTATCCGAAACGGCGCGCGTCCGGGTTGGTGCGCCAGTCGGTGGCCTCACAGTGGCGATATTCGCCAATGCGGCACCACTCGCAACTGAAGCAGGCAACATAATGCTCTACGAAGACGCGGTCGCCTTCTTCGAGTCCTTGGCGCTTCTTGAACTTTTCGCCGGCCTCCACGATGACACCGACGTTTTCATGGCCCATGATCACTGGGCCCTGCGTGGCCGCGGTTCTGGGCGGTTGTGAATAAAGCTTCACGTCCGTGCCGCAAATTCCTGCGACCTCGATCCTCAACAGGGCCGACTGATCGTCGATATTCGGCCGGTCAAATTCGCGCATTTCGGTGGTTCCCGGAGCAACCCGGACCGCCGCAAGCACTTTCTCAGACATCTACTGGCTCCTTCGAGCACGGCCTATAGGCCTTGGCAAAATGGTTAGTCCAATCTAACATGCAAGTGTTAGCCATCACTAGACCTCATCGGAGGCAACATGTCCGTCCAGCTTTCCGCTCTCAGCCGATCCCAAGGGAATAACAGCCGTGTCAAGGACGGTACGGTTGTCCCTGAGGGCTACTCGCTCGACTTCGAGGAGGTGCCCGTCCTCGTCCAGGGATTCCGTCGCATGGTCCGCGAGCTTGCCTTCGACGTCAGCGAAATAGCGCTCAGTACCTACCTCACCGCCAGGGAACACGGCGTAAAGTTCACCGCCCTGCCGATCTTCCTGGTCCGCGGTTTCCACCACAACGCGATCGTGGTCCGCCGCGACTCCGGCATCACCGATCCCGGACAGCTTGTGGGCAAGCGCGTCGGCGTGAACCGCGGATACACCGTGACCACCGGCGTTTGGGCCCGCGCAATTATGTCAAATCAGTACGGCCTTGACCTCGACTCCGTCACTTGGGTCCTCTCCGGCGACGAGCACGTCGAGGCGTACACGCCGCCGTCGAACGTCATTTCCGCCCCGGCCGGCAAGACGCTCGAACAGATGGTGCTCGACGGCGAGCTCGAGGCCGCAATCGGCGTCAAGAGCGACTCCCCCGACATTGTCCCGCTCATCCCGAACGCGAATGACGTCGCCCTCACAGCCTTGCGCACATCGGGCTTCTACCCGATCAACCACCTCGTGGTCATCAAGGACGAGGTCCTGGGGGCACACCCGGATGCAGCCGTGGCCGTGTTCGAGGCGTTCGCCGAGTCCAAGCGCCAGTATGTCGCCGATCTGAAGGCCGGTGCGATCGCTGAGCCCGATTCCGCTGACCGCCTCCACCTCAAGGTCCTCGAGGCGACAGGCTGGGATGACCCGCTCCCCTATGGCATCGAGCCGAACCGGGCCGTGCTCGCGGACCTCATCGAACAGGCAAGCAAGCAGCGCATCTTGACCAAGACCGTGAAGGTGGAGGAGCTTTTCGCGGAGTCCGTTCGCGGGCTCGTCGGCTAGGCAATAAGACTACTCGTATCCATATCGCCGCCGACCACGACTGCATCATGCTCAAAGCTCGGCTGCTGCTGTGGCTCCGCGAGCGTGGCCATGAGACGTTCGACGCCGGGGCTCACGAGCCCGGCATCGTCGTCGAATATCTGCCGATGTGCGCGGCGGTAAGCCGCCGTGTTACCCACGAAGAAGTGGAGTTGGCTATCGTGATCGGCGGCAGCGGGCAGGGCGAGGTGATCGCATGCAACAAGATCCGTGGCGTGCACGCGGGCATCGCCTACAGCCACTTCGCGGTGTAGATCTCCCGGGGAAACAATGACGCCAACGTCATGATGCTCGGCACCAAAGTCCTCGGCGATGATCAAGCGCTGGCGCTGATGGAACTGTGGGGACGCCGTTCAAGGGCCGGCAGCACGCAGACCGCGTGGCGATGATCAGCGAACTCGAAATCAGGGAACTGGAATCTGCGCCTGAATAGTGACCGGGACCGCGGTGCCCAGCTCGATGCAGCCCGTTTCACCCAGGGACGTCCCCGTGCACACGTGTATCAGGGCCCGCAGCGCGTTGCCATGCCCCACCACCACCACGGTTCGGTCCGCGGCGAGTTCCGGGGCCAGGACATTGCGCCAGTACGGCGTCAGACGCTCTACGACATCCGCAAGGCTCTCCCCGGCAGTGGCTGCCACTTCGGGAAGCGCGGCGTAGCGCGGATCGGCGCGCTGAGCGGCAAGTACGGTGTCGTCTGCCTGGGGCGGCCGGCCGTTCACGCCGCGGCGCCACCATTGAACATTTCCCGCGCCGAAGCGCGCTCGGGCTTCGTCTTTGACCAGGCCCTGAAGCGCGCCATAATGCCGCTCATTCAGCCGCCAGTGCGCGCTCGGTGTCAGCTCCCAGCCGGCTTCCTCGATCAGCAGGCGGGCCGTTTCCACGGCCCGCCTGAGAACGGAGGTGTGTACCGCGTCGGGACACAGCCCCGCGAGGCTCCCGGCGGCGTCGCGCGCCTCGGTGCGGCCGCGCTCGGTGAGGGGAACGTCGAGCCAACCGGCGAATACATCGTCGGCATTCGCGACGCTCTCACCGTGGCGCAGCAGCACCAGGCGGGGCATCAGTACTGCTCGAGGAAGGCTCGGATCCGTGCGGGGGCCGTTTCCGGAGTCTGATCGGCAACAGGAATGTCCCAGTAGTCGTGAACCGGGAGGCATTCTTCGAGGTAGCGCGCCGCGGATGGCGCGTGGGAGCTGTCCTGGCCGGGCACGATCAGCCCGGGCACCTGGAGGGCCATAAGATCCTCGGCTTCAACGCCCGGCACAGTGTCCCGGTCGAACAGACCCCGTACGGTTCCGCTCACGATCAGTTCGTACTTCTTCACGTCCAGAGAGGTGTAAGCCGTGGCGAAATCCTCGTCGCTGCGCAGCGGCGCAGCCCACGGCCCGACGCGTGGATCCTTGCTGAATCCGGCGGTGGTCGATCGGGCGAGTTCGACGACGGCATGCATGCCGTGCTCCATCGCGAAGGCGAGGTGCTGAGCGAAGCGGCGATGCTGAGCCATGCGGTACTGCGGTCCACCGGCAGGAGAGAACAGGACCATGCTGCGCACGCGTTTCGGGTGCCGGACGGCCAGCGCGGCCGCCGTCGAACACCCAACGCAACCGCCCATGGTGTGGACGCTTTCATAGCCTAGGTGATTGATGAGCCCCAGTGCCTGGGTCACATAACGGTCCCAAGCGAGGCGCTCCACTCGACCGCCGGACTGTCCGGACTCACGCCGGTCGAAAACGATGCAGGTGTAGCTGTCCTTGAGCGCATCGACGAAGCCGAGGTCCCGGTAGCGGCCGAAAGTGGTCCAGTTTTCCAGGGTGGAGTCGAATCCCCCCGGGCTGAACATCAGCAGCGGGGGACCGTCACCCACCGTTTCATAGCGGGTGGCGATTCCGTCAATTTCGACGACAGGCATGACTAGCTCCTCTTAACCTTGGCCGCGGAGATGTTGCGCTCCACGAATATCGGCGATGCACTCGGTCAGGGCGTCATAGGCAATGCGCCCCACATTGGCGTAGGTGGTGGGTTCCTTGTCGATCCACTTGGCGTTGTAGCCGATCGCGGCGGTGGACATCCGGATCCGGCCGTCGAGCCATGGACCGCCGCCGAAACCGCCGAGCACGGGGATGGAAACTGCGTCTACGACGGCTGGGCCCACGACCGGACCCGAGTTCGTGAAATTGAGCGCGACGGCACCCGCAGATTCAAGCCGCTTGGCCTCGGTGACGAACTGCTCCACCATCTCGTCCGGGACCAGGGCGCCTTCGGCCTGCGAGTACTCGACGCCATACTTGAGTGCTGTCTGCGGTGTGATGCCGAACTGCGCAAAGACTGGCACACCGGCACGTGTGACTGCCTCAACCGCCTCGGGGAAGTCGGCGGCGCCGTCGAGCTTGACGAGATCGACGCCTGCCTCTTTCACCAAGCGGATGGCTGCACTGACAGCCTCTCTAACGCCCTCTTGAAGCGGGCCGAAGGGGAAGTCGCAGCTCAGGAGCCCGTTGTCAACGCCACGGCGCACCGCTTTGGCCGCCACCAGGATCTCCTCCATGGTGATCTCCAACGGATGCGAATGGCCCCACAGGTTGACGCCTACGGAGTCGCCCACCGAAATGATGTCCGCGCCAGCGCGGTCGGCGATGCGCGCCATCTGGTAGTCCCAAGCGACGATGCAGGCACTCTTCTGGCGGGCCGCCTTCATGGCTTTGAGCTTCGGAATGGTCATGGTGCTCATGCCCGGGTGGCCCTCAGTAGCTCAATCAGATCGTCTTCTTCCGCCGGAACCAGCAGAATCCGGGCGTGGGGACGGAGGTGGAAGAGGGCATCACTGGTAAGCGCACCCGGGGCGACAACCAGCCCTGCCGTCATGATGCCGCGTTCACGGGCGAGATCGCCGATGGCGGCGACCGCCGTCGCGTTCTCACCGGAAGTGGTCACCATGACCACTGTATTGGTGTCGGTCATGACCTCATCCAAGGGCACGGTCGAAGCGCCTACCTCAGCCAGCACCCCGCCTGGGTCGGTTACGGAGAAGAAACGAGCCTGGCCCCAATCAAGCAAAGCCGCGGAGCGGATGATGCGCTCCGCTTCATCGTCGAAGGCGACAACGCGGGTGTTCCGTGCGGCCGTCAAAGGGTAGTCGATTCGGTACGCCGCTTCCTTGGCGGTCGCAGCCTCAGCACAGGAGCTCGGGCCGGCAGGCACAGAGCGAGAACCACCCGCGTGGTCGTGGTCGTGATCGTGGTCAGGCATGGCTCAGACCGACGTGTGCGGCTTGGCAGGCTCGGCGACCATGGCTTCACCGATGCCCTCGACGAAGGACTGATCGGCCGGGAGCACAATCGCGACCGAACGAACCCTTTGGTCCTTGGCGCGGTTGCCGGCAGGCTCGACGCCGTCCTGCAGCGCCTTGACGGCCTTGTAGAGCTTCTGACGGGCCTTGATGATGCCGGCGTCGGTGGCGACGAGACGTTCCTTGGTCCGGTCCACGAGCGGGCCCATCGACTCCTGCAGCGATGAGTCCTGAAGCGCGATGCCCTCAATGCCCGAGTAGTTTTCGCCCCGCTTCTGGGATTCACGGTCCATCAGATAGTCGTTGTCCTTGTTCGCCAATGGACGGTAGGACGCATCGTTCGCGCTGTGGACACCCTTGCCGGCACGCATCGCAGTGACCTCGGCCTCGGTGAGCGGGCGGGTGGGGTGGTAGTCGAAGCTGTATGCCCAGCAGTTTTCGTCGTCGATCGGCACCCAGAAGTGACCGTGGACGGGGTGGTCACCACGTGGCGGAACCATGGTGAAGTTCGGCAGCACCCACGGCGTCACGCGCCAGTAATACTTACCTTCTTCAGCGTTGCGGCGGGCCCCGATAAGCAGGCCGCCCTCAGAGTCGACCACCTCAAAGAAAGGCTTGAGATCGCCTTTGTTGTACTCGTTGCCCTTGGAGCCCTTGAAGAGCGGGTCGCTTTCCAAGTTGCCGCCGTGCAGGAAGGTGACGTGGCTCGAGTCGATGCCGCCCTCGAGAGCCTGGAGCCAGTTGCACTCCTGCAGGCGCTTGGAGGTGAAGACCTGGCCGTCCGGAACGGTGTAGGCTTCCCACTCAGGCAGCGGCGGCTGAGCGGCAGGGTCGCCAAGGTAAGCGAAGAGAACGTCGCCTCGCTTGACCATCGGGTAGGACTTCAGCTTGACGTTGGCGCAGAAGTTGCTCGTCGCCGGCTCGCTCGGGACCTCGACGGCCTGGCCGGTGACATCGTACTTCCAGCCGTGGTAGGGGCAGCGCAGGCCGCTTTCTTCATTGCGACCGAACCACAGCGAAACACCGCGGTGCGCGCAGAACTCGTCCATCAGGCCGTAGCGGCCTTCGGAATCGCGGAAAGCGATGAGACGCTCGGAAAGCACCTTCACGCGTACCGGCGGGCAGTCGTTCTCGGGGAGTTCCTCCGCGAGCAGCACCGGCTGCCAGTAGCGGCGGAAGAGGTCACCCATGGGCGTTCCCGGACCCGCCTGGGCCAACATTTCATTGATGTCCGTACGCAACATTTGCGAAGGATCCTTTCGTCCTGACTGAAGTAGAGAGTTACTCACCCTTGTCCGGGGTCTATGTGTACTTAGGCCCGGACGGGGAGATTTAGGGCTGCGTGGGGGGCAGGTCGACAACGAGACCGTGGAGCTTTTCTTCGAGCACAATCTGGCATCCGAGGCGGCTGCAATCGCGCGGCTCGGAGACACCCATGTCGATCAGGTCCGCCTCTATGTCACCCGGGGCGCCGACGGCGTCCCAAAATTCTTCGCGTACCCATACGTGGCAAGTAGCGCAGGAGTTGTTCCCACCGCACTCGCCGATGATGCCGGACACTCCATTGCGGAGAGCGACCGACATGACCGAGTCGCCGGTTTCGGCGTCAACAACAGTGGTTTCGCCTGCGGCACTGACATACGAAATCTTGACCATCTAAACCTCCTACTAATGGTCTAACCATTATGCCCTTGGAAGTTCGGGAGTGTCAACGATTTCTAGGGAGCTGTGTTGCCGGGGCATCATTTTTGCGCGCAGGCGAGGGCAGAATGGTGTTCCACCTCCGTTCAACCCCGGTGAATTTCCACACGGCAAGCACTGCGAGCCAGGCCGCCCAAGAAGAGCCCGACAATCAATCACAAAGCCGGCGTAGTCCAGTTGATGCTCGCGACCACCGCAGTCGGGCGCGTGTTTTCAGGGTGCTGGAGGCAGGCCATCCTGCCGGGGCATTGATGAGTTTGCGGCGGATCATGCCGATCCGGGCATCCACTGCACTCCCGTGGTTTAAACGCCGATAATCCTGGCGCGCAGAGACACTCCGCGGACCGCTTGCCTACCTAGACAGGCGCCCTGACTCAGATGTGCTCGCGGCCGCAGAAATCATGATTCCGTCTCGGCCCGCTCCCACCTGCGAAGCTCCAATTGAACAGCGGTGACGGCTGCAACCTCTTGCCCCTACGTCGAGACACGATTGACACTAATAATGCCTCAAGACAGCTTTAGTGCGTTGACACATATGCTGCGATAAAAAAGCATTAGTGTTTGAATTCAATGGAAGAAATGACGACCCATGAGGCCGGGGAACGCCTCGGCATCACCCAGGCTTCCGTCCGCCAGCTCGTCGGCTCCGGCCAGCTAACGGTCGTGGGCAAGGTCGGCGGGCTTTGCTGTTGAATCGCTCTTCAGTGGAACGGCGGGCAGCTGCAGGCAGCCGGCGCGGCCGTGCCTGGACCCCCAAGGTTGCTTGGGCGGCACTGACCATGCTCTCCGGCGGCAACCCCAGTTGGATCTCACCGTCGGAGAAGTCACGCCTCAAAAGCAGGATCCTAACCGCCGAGGACGTCGCCGCCCTGGCACGCCACAAGGACCGGGTCCGCCGCTACCGGGTGACGCCCGACGGAGTGCCTATCCTTCAGGATCACCTCATTCCCGGTGGCGTCTCGGCCCTGCGTAGTGCAGCAGTAGCAGCCAGGTTCGGCTTGACTGGCGGCAGTGGACTAGTCGAGGGCTATGTGATGCAAGGCGACGCCGAACATCTCGCCGAAGCCCTCGGGATGGTCGAAGACCCGGAAGGGAACGCCATCGTCCGTGAAGTGGGAGTCACTGAGCCCTTCGCTGAGGGCCATGCACCCCTGGCCGCGATCGCAGTAGACCTGATGGGCAGCCTCTCAACCCGCGAACGAAGCGCTGGCCAGCGCGTCATCAACGAGCTCCTCCACGTCTGAGCCGACGATGGAGATACCAGTCGAACCCACCGACGACCGCGAGGTCTGGGACGTCCCTGTGCCGCCGGGCGGCTGGGGTACGCCCTGGCCGCAGTGCGTGGAGCTCGGGCGAGAGCTGCCATCAACCCAGTGGACACTCATTGGCGGACTCATGGTACAGCTGCATTCGGCCGCCGCCGGCCTGGCCGTCTCCCGGCCAACAGCAGACGTCGACATCGTTCTGCACATCGAAACCGGGGCGACGACGACGTCATCGGTGGCCGCGGTCCTGAACAGGCTGGGATACACCCTGCAGAAATCCATCGACAAGGATGCCCCGGCCCACCGTTTCATGCGGGACAAGCAGCAGATCGATGTGATGGTCGCTGACTACCTGCCTCCGGCCAAGGTCCCGAAACTTGGCGGCCGCAAGCCCTTCCAGGTAGCCGGGGGCACGCAGGCGCTGCAGCGCACGGTCAACTGCCGTCTCGACGTCGACGGCGACCCCGCCCCAATCAGCATCCCCAATGCGCTCGGCGCCCTCGTTCTCAAAGGTGCCGCCTACCGGGAAGACTCACGCAACAAGGACCGCCACCTCGATGACGCCGTTGTCCTATGCGCGACGATCAGGAACCCCTCGTCACAGCAGTGCAGATGAAGGGCAGCGACAGATCCCGGATACTGACCCTGCACAAGGAGCTTTCGGATCCGGGGCACCGCTCCTGGCAACTGCTGGAATCGCCCAACAGGACGCCGACCATGGACGCCCTTCGAATCCTGGCCACCAACCACAACCTGCCTCCGGTCAACCGCCCTCAAGCGCCGCTAACAGCAGCATGGCCACCATCATGGTGATCATGACGACCGCCGGCAGTGGTGGCCGGCGCGGCCGACGGCAGCCGCACACAGGCAATAACAACGACGCCGGACCGCGTCGGCCGCGGCATCCCCTCGGCGGCCAGCTCGGGGCTTAGCCTGGCCGTTCCTGCGGGCTTCGGTGCTAATGAAATTCCGCGGCAGCACCTTCAGCAGGGCCAGAAGGCTGGTGGCGCCGGACTCACGCCGCTCTGGTTATGAAAATCAGGGCTCCCCGCGCTAGGCGGGCGATCATCTTGAGGTACACCCCAACCTGACATCAGGAGGCACGGCCAAAACCGTCAGAATAGGGCCCGAAATGGCGTTTTGCCACACTCACTCGGCATGGTCTTAAACTTCAATCTGACATCCCGCGTGCCGGACACTTATCTCGGTTGTTGGTGATCTAAGGTTGCGGAGGCACCGACGGCGCGTGTAGCGGAAGCCAAGATCACCGTGTTTGCGGACATGCAGTCCGCTTGCGAGCTGAGGGCTTGAGGTGCCACCAGTTAAGTGAAACTAGTGGGGGCGCACCGAGAAGTGATAGAGCGAATAATCGTCCGGGGCTACCGGTTGTTCCGCGATTTCGAATTGGAACCTAACGCGGGTGTGAATATCGTTGTCGGTGGCAACGAAGCTGGAAAATCGACCTTGCTGGAGGCAATTTCTCTTGGTCTTACCGGCCGTGTGAACGGCCGCCGTGCCGAGGAAGAGTTGAACCCCTACTGGTTCAACCGGGACATGGTGAAAGAGTATTTCGCGGCAATCGCGGCTGGTGAATCTCCTCCACCACCTGAAATCCTCGTCGAGCTGTACATGAACGACACAACCCCGGACGTGCAGATGCTTCGGGCTGTTTACAATTCCCGCGCTCAGGACGCCCCGGGACTATCCGTGCGCATCATGCCGTCGCCGGACTATGCCCAAGAGCTAGCAGAGTACCTTCGAGCTCCGAATCGACCAGACATTATCCCTGTCGAGTACTACGAGGTGGTGTGGAAGGACTTTTCAGGCGCGGCGATTAGGCGTAGGCCAAAAGGCTTAGGCGTCTCGTTCATCGACGCGCGAACGATCCGCTCGAGTTGGGGCCTTGACTATCACACACGCGAAATGCTGGGTGATTTTGTAGAAGCGAAAGAACGGGCGGCGATTTCTGTTGCTCACCGAACGGCTCGCCACGAGATTTCTTCGACTGCTCTCATTGACGTCAACAAGCGCATTGCGGAGCAGGGAACCAAGCTGCATGACAAGAACCTTGGACTGCAGATGGATCAGTCGGCGGGCGCTTCATGGGAAACCAACGTTGTGCCCCACGTGGGTGAAGTTCCCTTCGCACTTTCGGGTCAAGGGCAGCAGGCCGCGATAAAAGTCGCATTGGCGATGAATCGTTCGGCCGCGGACACATCCTTTGTGCTCATCGAGGAACCCGAGAACCACCTCTCCCACACCAGTCTCACTCGCCTGATAGCTCGTATTGAGACCCTTGCAGGCGGGCGTCAGGTGTTCATCACGACCCACAGCTCATACGTTCTCAACCGTCTTGGACTGGACAAGCTCCGGCTTCTCCATGCTGGTACGCCGGCTTCATTCGCCGCCATTTCCCAGGACACGGTGCGTTATTTCAAACGCTTGTCAGGATTCGACACTCTGCGGATTGTCTTGGCTGGCAAGTTGGTTCTTGCTGAAGGGCCATCTGACGAGATGCTCTTCGAACGAGCGTTCATCGATAAGTACGGAAAGACGCCAAGTGACGCGGGCATCGATGTGATGTCAATGTCTGGAGTTGCTCTTGGCCGTGCCATGGAGCTGGCTGCCGTTTTGGACCGGCAGGTAGCTGGTATCCGCGACAATGACGGCAAACCTCCCGCGCACTGGGAAAGCAAGGTAGCCGAGCACCTCGATCCGGGGAAGCGGCGGCTCTTTATCGGAGATCCTGCCCTCGGGAGGACTCTCGAGCCTCAGTTGCTTCATGTCAACGACGAGGCAACTTTGCGTTCCTTTTTTGGTATCAGAGACGCGACGAAGGCCACGCTTGAGTGGATGGCGGATCACAAAACAGAGAGCGCACTACTGCTGGCCGAGTCTCCATCGAGGATCAAGTACCCGGACTATTTGATGGCCGCCATCGAGTTTGTCGCATGAATCGGCTTACTCTCGCGGTTGCTGGTTCCCGTAAGACTCAATCGATTGTTGACGCCTGTGCACAGGGTGCGTCCGGGAGCCGGAGACTAGTAGTAACTTTTACGCAGACGGGCCAAGCCGAGCTGGAACGTCGACTCAAAGCGGAATGTACACCTGGATCCGTCCCAGAAGTCTTGGGTTGGTTCGCTTTCCTCCTGCGTCATTGTGTCCGCCCCTACTTGCCCTTGCTGTTCCCGGAACAGCAGCTTCGAGGTCTTAACTTCGAAGGAAAACCCGTTCGCGGCCGGTATGCAACTGGAGCCGAACGCTACTTTGATGCTGGAGGTCGCGCATACAAGCTTCACCTGTCCAAGCTCGCCCTGGAAGTCGTCAGAGCGAGTGTAGGTGCGGCGATGAGCCGGCTCTCGCACATTTATGACGAGATATACATTGACGAAGTTCAGGACCTGACCGGGTGCGACCTTCACATCCTTGAATGCCTCATGCGGATTGAGTCCCCGGACCTTCATATGGTGGGGGACGTTCGGCAGTCGGTTTTCGATACAAATCCCGAAGATCCGAACCTCAAGAAATATCGAGGCGTGGCGATGCTGAAGTGGTTCGCACTCCATGAAAAGGCGGGCCGACTCGACGTCTCACAGCGAGTCGAAACTTGGCGTGCAAACCAAGCCATTGCAGACTTCTCCGATCAACTCTTTCCGACCGATTTCAATTTTGCCTCCACTATCTCGCGACAGGATACGGTAACCGGTCACGACGGCATGTTTGCCATCACTGCCGCCGACGTCCCCGACTACATGCGCCAGTTCCAAGCCCAGCCGCTGAGGGAAAGCAAAACTACAGTCCGAACCTCCAGTCTTCCATTTCGGAATTTCGGCAAGGTCAAGGGTCTCACCTTCAACCGTGTCCTGATCTTCCCAACCAAACCCATCACCGACTACTTGACCCGAGGGACGAACCTCAAGCCGAAAACCGCATGTGGTCTGTATGTGGCGGTCACTCGCGCCAAGCATTCTGTTGCGATCGTTGTGCCAAAACCAGATGCGACCAGGCTCACGCCCTGGACCGCCACTCAGAGACGAAACTGATCTGACGCGACGAAATTGTCCAAAGGCCTTTGGACAATTGGTTCCGCTGCCCACAGCAGGGGACAATCCTGATGGGTTATCCACCGCTACTGCTGCTGAGGGAGCTACTCCAATTGCTCCCGATCCCAGCCGTGGATAACCCGGATTGACCCCAACTGCGGACTGCTCAGTTCTCTGCGTGCCGTTACGACGTGTGCCCCTTTCCTCACTCCCATTCAATTCGAGTACTAAAAGCCTTGTCTTGATGGTTCTGATACTCGCGTGGGGCGTTCCTGTTGCGTAGGGCATCCCCTTGTTCATTAGACTGCTAGCCTTATTTCATGGCAAAAAAGACAGTCGTGCTGCTGGAAGATGATATTGATGGCTCGGAAGCTAAGGAAACGATATCTTTCGCCTTAGACGGTACTGAATATGAGATTGACCTCAATGAGGGTCATGCGAACGAACTGCGTGAAGCACTGGCACGCTTTGCCAATGCTGGCCGCAAAGTAGCTGGCGGACGTGGCCGTTCGGCAGCCCGCACCAGGTCCTCCTCGCAGGGTGGCCCGGACGCCAAAGGGGTACGCTTGTGGGCGGCTGAGAACGGCATCCAGGTAAATACACGTGGTCGTATCCAAGCGGATGTCGTAGAGAAGTACGAAGCGGCTCACTAGGCCAGTAAAAACAAAATCGGGGCCGGAATTAATTACTGTTTCCGGCCCTGATTTTTTATTTACGGGATATTGCATCCTGTGCTGACCTCTTCATACAGGAATAGTCCGCACGTCTGGGAACCAGCCCGCTGGGGCTTTCTTTGGTTCGAGGTGTTCGGGGTCTCGGTGTTTTTGCATGTCGCATTTGTAGAACGGTCCGCGTGGGTCGAGGAGCACGCTCATGTGGTGGTCTGCGTGGTCTTTGAACCAGACGCTGATGCCGGTTGCTCCGTCGAGTCGTAGGTGTTCCCAGGCTCGCCACAGGGCTTCTATTCGGGAGACTGCTTCGGGGTGGAAGTACCATTCGAGGCACCATTTTGCGGCGCGGCCGTCGACGTCGCGGACGTAGGTGGGCAGCAGCTGTTCGTGCAGGAATGCTTCGGTTGAGCCGTAGACGAGTTCCGGCGGCTTTTGCTCCTCCCCTGCCGGGCTGGCAGGCTCGTCCGCACTGGTGCTGGGGGCTTCGCTGAATCTGCCGATGTCGATGGTCATTTCAACTCCTCCTACCCGGTTACCCAGGGATTAGCGGTCGGCGCGGCCGAGACCGGAACTGGCTCAACTTCGGGCTGCGGGCTGTACTTTTTGATCGATGCCTCTACGGCTTCTTTGTGGGGTCCGGTGTACCAGGGCATGGTGCGGACCAACGTGGCCGGCGCACCGGAGGCGAGGACGACCGCGCGGCCGCGGTCCAACTCAGCGAGGTTGGAGACATCGAAGATGCGTTCCTTGCCCTCTTGGCGTGAGCGGCTGGAGCCGGTTTTGCCGGAGGAGATGGAGACGTTGGTGTAGCTGTAATCCCCGATGAGGTCCGAGAGCGCGCGGAGGAATCCTTCTTCGGCGACGCCGCCGCCGTAGACCTTGACGTTGGCGGCGGACCAGATTTTCCGCATGTTCGCCTCGCCCCAGAGTTCGACGCCTTGGGACCATGACTGCAGGATGCCCATGACGATCAGGCCCTTGGAGCCGTAGTGGCTGAACTGGTCCGGGAGGGCGGCCCAGCGGACCACGTTTGCCAGCTCATCGAGGGCGAACAGTGCAGGTTTGGTCAGGCGGCCGCCGCTGCGCTCGGCGCGTTCTTCCATGGCCTCGGCGATGGCCACGGTCAGCGCCGTGGTGAGCGGGGCGGCGGAGCCGGCGCCTTCCTTGGAGAGGATGTAGATCGTCTCCTGTGAAGCGGCGAAGGCGTGCGGGTTGAACTGCCGGCGGGCATCCGTGGCTACCGTTGCGCCGCCTGTCGGGGCGACCCAGCGCAGCGTGTTCCTGGACTTGAGGCACTGAATCATCTTCTCGGCCGTGCCGAAAATACCGTCGCGCTGCTTGTCGGCCAGCTTCAACGTGGACTCCAGGCCCTTGTACTGCAGCTCGTAGTCATGCTCTTTGAGGATTTCAATGGGTTCCTGGCTGACCTGCTCTGTCACCCATACGTAGACCTGCGTGATGGGCAGCCCGCCGAGTGCGGCCGCGAGGAAGTACGAGGAGAGAATATCCTCGGCCTTCGGATCGAAGTAGGCATCGGGCTTTGACCCTGGCACCCGTGAACCGACCGAGAAGTGCTGGGTGAGTTTGTACGCCTTTTCTTCGTCGGTGACGTAGGAGAGCGGGTTCCACCACCAGTGCGGTTCCTCCTGGGCGATCTTTTGCGGATCGAAGACCCATACTGGGGCCGTGTTCTCGCGGACGCCGCGGGTGCCGTCCACGACGTCGCGCTTGTTCGAGGTGGAGACAACGGCACCGGGTGCGTCGAGGATCGCGGGAATGACACGGGAGGTGGATTTACCGGTGCGTGGTCCCCAGATGTCGAGGCTGAGGTCTTCCCAGGGCTGAATGAACTTCTGGCCGGTGGAGACGACCTTGCCCACGATGATTCCGGGGGTGTCCGTCACACCGAGACGTTCGGCCGTGGCTTTGGCGCCCTTCTCGGAGAACGCGGCCAGCGACTTCCCACGCCCCAGGTAGCGGGCGGCCTTGTCCACGCGGGCACGTTTGGACGCGCCTTGTTTCCAGGCCACCAACACGACGATGGCAAGCGCCAGGATCAGGCCCGCCATGAGGCCTGCGGCGACAGTGGCCTGGGTGGGCCAGGGCACCCGGCCCTTAACGAGCCCGGCAACCAGATCGATGGGATGGGCAGGTGGTGCGTCGATGCCGGCCATCCAGGAGCCGAGGTGGGCGGCCGCGTAGGTCCCGCCGCCGAAAACGATGATGAAGCCGATGGCCAGCCAGACCAGCAGGGCGTCCTCGAGGCCCATTCCTTTGCGGTTTGGTGCACTCACAGTGTTCCTCCTTCGGTGGGCAGCGCAGGGGCTGCCGGGTCCATGAGTGTTACGGCGGGTTCGTGCCAGCGGGTGTCGGTGTCGTTCAGGCCGTCGGTCTTCTCGATGGAGGTCAGCCCGATCTGGACGGGGATGCCGGGGCGGCCGCCGACCTTGATGAGGAACTTCCCCCGTCCGGGGGGTTCTACGTCGAGCCCGCGTGAGTCCCAGGCGGGTGGGTCCTGCCAGGAGATGAGTTTCTGCTGTTCCTGCCGGGAGAGGGGTATGGCTGCGGTCAGGAGGGGCATTTCCGAGGCGGGCAATCCGCCGCAGATGACCATGCCGGAGCGTTCGACGAAGCCGCGGGCCTTCATCCGGTCCTCTTCGGCTGGGAGGGCGAGCAGGTCGGACATGGTGTGGGAGATCATGATCTGCCCGACGCCTACGGAGCGGTTGAGCCGGGTGAGGGCGTCCACCCGGTCGACCATTCCTTTGCCGGAGCGCAGCGCCCGCCACAGTTCGTCCAGGACGACGAAGTAGTTCCTGCGCGGTTCCAGGCCCGCGTCGGCCAGGGCGTTGGCGACGTTGACGGTGCCGAATCCGTAGGACCAGCACGCGAGCAGCACGGCGGCCTGCAGGTCGGTTTCGGTCTCGTCGATGCTGGAGACATCGAAGACCACGGCGCGGTCCCGTTTCATGGGGTTGGTGGTCTGTTGGGAGAAGATTTCTCCCAGTTTCCCTCCCCCGGTCAGGCCCAGCAGGGTTGCTTCCAGCGCGCGTGTCTCCTGCAGGTAAACGTTCATGTCGCCGCGGTCCAGTGCGACCTGCCGCAGTTCGTCCGGTGCGGAGACAATGACGTCCAGGAGGTCTTTCAGGACCGGGATGCCCTCGTACCGGTCATCGAGGACCCGCAGCGCCCGGTCCAGGATCGTCTGTTCCTGGTCGGTGGGCGGGTTGTTCCGGCTGATCGTGATGAGGGAGACGACCATGTTCAGGCGGCGGCCGTGCGCGTCAGCCCGGACCCGGGTGGCGGCCTCACGGTGGCCGTTCGCCTCGAGGAGCTGGGCGACCTCGACAGCCTGGCCGGGATCAAGAATGTTCAGGTAGCCCACGCCGCGGCCGAGGGAAATGACCTGCCCGCCGAGGGCCTTGACCGCCTTGATGTGCTCGCCCTTGAGGTCGCCCAGAATGAGTGGGTGAACGCCTTGGGCGGACAGGCCCAGGAACATGCGCCGCACCAGTGTGGACTTGCCCAGCCCGGGCTTGCCCAGGATGAAGGCTGAGGGGTTGGAAATGAGCCGTGCCCGTTGGAACCAGCTGATCGGGTCACAGCAGACCGTGGCCTGGGTTTCCTCGTGGCGTCCCAGCGGAACCCCGATCATGGGCGAGGACGCCCCGGAGGAAAACGGCCACAGCCCGCAGACCTGGACCGTCGTTCCTCGGTACTCCGTAACGGACGGAACGAGCGCGGCCGTTCCCCCGCCACGCCCGGCCCACCCACGGGCACCCGGGCCGGCCTCCCGGGGCTGCTTCCCACCCTTGCCCGTGGGCGCACTCCTTGCTGGCTTTACTGTCTTTGCGGTCATTGACGTCAAAAACTCTTTAATGGCCATTTACAGCGCGTCCTTGATCTCGGAGGGCACCATGCTGTGTTTGGGCAGAACCAGTCCCAGCGGCAGGGACGCCGCGAACGCGGTGTCCTGCGCGCCGTAGGCCCGGCGCAACAGCACCCGGGCAGTACCGGAGGTCTGTTCAATGGCCGCGACCGCATCAGGGAGCCGTTCCTTATCGGTGACGGTGGCGGTGACGACCATGCCGAAGTTCACCAGCCCGGCGCCTTGGGCTTCTTCCTGCGCGGTCTGCACGGCGGAGCGGGCATCGACCAGGGCTCGGGCGGACGGCCGGTTGCCGGAGGTGATGCGGACGTTGGCGTTGTTTTGGTCCCGCTCGACCACGGCGGCGGCGCGGGCGGAGTCCATCGGCCGGTACAGCAGCGAGATCCGCTTCCGGTCAACGTCCCCGTGCGGGGCCAGCAACCGGGACAGGACCGAGGAGTTCACAGACCCACGCGGGGCACCGGTCATCGTCCACGAAGCGGAGAAGGCGCTGTCGTGCCGGTAATCGTCCCAGCTTGCCTGCGTCGCGGTGGGACCGACCTCACCCCAGGTCAGGGACACCGGAGAACCGGCGGCGTGCGCTTCATCAATGATCAAAGCAGCGGGCGGGTCGTAGGCGACCCGGACGACTTCGCAGAGTTCCTGCGCCGACATCGGCCGGGCAATACCGGCGCCCGTGGACTGCAACCGGGCCGACAGACCCGGGATCCGTGAAGCGAGGTCGCGGGCAACATCTTCGGGTGTGCGCTTCTTCGACCCGACCCGCAGGGAGGCGTTGAATGTCAGGGACACCCAGGCGCGGACCGTGGCCGATCCTTCCGGGTAGGTGTCCACGACCTCGCGCAGAATGGCCTGGGCGAATGCCGGGGCGTTGGGGTCGATGTTCATTTCCACTTCATTCCGCAGCCGGTAGCCGGAATCGGGGGCGGTCTCGACCGTCACGGCTGCGGCGTCGAGGCCAGCTTCATCGGCGAGGCCGGCGAGCCAGCCGCCCCAGTTCGCCACCCACGCGTCGACCTGTTCAGGGTCAACCAGGGAGGCTCCGTCAGGTTCGGTGGAGAAGATCACGGTGAAGTGGCTGGTGGTTGGGAAATGCAGGAGGGCGAACGGGCGCTTGTAGGAGTCGGTGAACTCGTACAGGGTCGACTTCGCCGCCAGCCCGGGTAGCTGGTACATGCCCCACTCCGTCACACCCAGGGGCCCGGAACGGTAGAGGTTCGTTCCGGAGGACGTGGCGAGCCGAAAGCTCATCCGGGTTCCGAAGCGGTCCACGACGGACTGGCCGTGCTTGTCCTTGACCGTCAGCAACAAGGCACAGGCCCCGGCAATGGCCAGCACACCAAGACCAACAAAGAGGCCCCAGATGGCGAAGCTGATGATGCCCAGCAACAGCCCGGCCATGACAATCCCGGTGCCGATAGCACCAAGGTTGCCCAGACCGGCTGAGCGCGGTACGCGCCAGTTGCCGTAGGACGGTTCCTTGTATTCGGTATTAATTGCTGCCACTGGGGCCCTCCCCGGTTGAATCCTGCGCGGTCTTTGCGATTGCCTGCGACGTCCCGGAGGCCACCTGTGCCCCGGCAGCTACGACCATCCCGGCCGGCCAAGCTGCTGCTGCCCCAGTCGCCGCTCCTGCAGTGCCGGCGGTTGCCCCGGCCCCTGCCATGCCCGCTTTGCCTGCTGCCGCAGCGCCAGCGGCTCCACCCGGACCGGTAGCGCCCGGTGTAGGCTGACCTCCCCCGACTCGGGGACCCGACGTTCCGGCGCTGCCCTTCGGGGACGCGCCTGGCTGGTTGCTCTGCGTCGTAGCCGGCGTCGGTGAGGCGTTGCCCCTCCCGCTGCCACTGCGGCCCATGGACACAGCACCGGTGGCCATGGCCCCAACGGCTGCCCCGGCCCCTGCTCCCCCGCCGGAGGCAACAGCCCCCACCATCGGCGTGACGAACCGCATCAACGCCGGGAGTGCGAACAAGGCAACGACCATCAGTGTGAAACCCGTGATGGAACCGATCAGGGGGACCTGACTTTTGTTGCTCATGAGCAGGAATGCGACCGAGTACACGATCGCGGCCGCTGGCTTATAGAGAATGAAGGCGATGGTCCAACCAACTGCCTTCTGAAACCACTGCCTTCCCATCTCCGTGTTCGTGAAAGCGGCCGTGGTGGGCAGGATGCCGGCCAGGATCACCAGCATGCCGCTGCGGACCACCATCAGCACGATCTGGACGAGGGAAGCAATCAGGCCAATCAAGCCCAGGACAATGAGAATAAATACTCCGACACCGGTCTGGTTGGTCATAACGAGGATGCTCATCGCCTCAGCGAAACCCTTACCGTCCGTCGAACGCTCGACGATGGCGGCAGAGAAAGCATCAGCCGCGATTACCAGAATTGAGATGACGCCCAGGCCAAGGCCGGACACCAGGGTGAGCGTGAGCAATGAACGGAGCAGGTCTTTCAGCGGTGCCCCGCGCTGTTCCCAGATCATCCGCATGCCGCCGAGAATGACGGCGAAGACCGCCAGAGCCAGCGTCCAGGGCATCAATTCGCTGTTCACAATTGCGACGACAGGGCTCGGTTCCGTTCCGTCGCCGCTGGCAAGGTTCACCGTGGGCATGGAAACCCAGAACGTAGACAGTGCCGTCACCATCTGGCTCATGCCATCCAAGATGGCGTTGGCCATGTTGCCCATAGCGTCGTCGGCTAGGTCGGATACGACGTTGCCGGCGACGCACGTCATGTCCCCCAAACTGCACTCAGCCATGTCAGACGCCTGACCAGAGAATGAATCCGCTCAGATCACTGAGTTGGGCGACACCATTGAATATTTGGCCGTCATCGGAAGCCTTCACCTTCCAGTCTCCGGCTACCCATCGAAGCGAAAGAACTGAATGTGCCAGCGCACCGTTCGGGAGTTTGATAGCCAGATCGACGTCTGCCTCACTCGGGCTGTAAGACTTGATTAGGAAGCCGCTGACCTGAGCGGTCTCACCGCTTCCCGCAGTTGAAGTCCGCGTCTTGGCCGCCTTAATAGCCGCATCACGTCCGGGGCCCGGCACCAGAAAATTCTCGGCGAGCTTGAGCTCATCCTGTGTTCCGGATGAGCCAAGGGCGATCATGTTGGCGGCGGCGTAGAGTGCGCCCGTGGGTGAGTTAGCGAAGCAAGACCGGAACCCGTCCTCGCCCGTCACGCCGGGCCGAAAGTCTTGGGATCGGTAGGTGCCGCCATCTTCCCGACGAGTTCCCACTTGGTCTTCGGTGCTGTTCCCAGGGCTGTCTCCGACGAGGCGGGCAGTCCGCAGACACTCGCGCCAGCTGCAGCCGAAGCACTGGGACTGGCTGACGAGGTGCTGCTGGGCTCCGCCGGGGCGGGAGCCGGCTGTGCGTTGTCCTGTCCCTTAGGAAGCAGGAAGATGACGAGGGCTGCTGCGATCAGCGCTACCACCAGCGCGGCAGCAATGATGAATCCGGGTTTGGTGAACGGATTGCTTTCGGTGGTGCTCTCTGTTGACTGGCTCATGGTGAACCTCCCGTTGTTGGTGTTGGTTTAGACGAAGGCGCGGACGATGCCGGAAGCGCCGGTGATGATGATGCAGCCCATCAGGACCCAGCCGAGTTTGCCGATGGCTTGGGCGCCCTCGCCGCGCTGGAGCTGGATCACCATGCCAATGCCGACGATGATGACACCGAGCACGCCGAGGACCAGGCCGATGCCGGAGGCCCAGTTCAGGACCAGGAGCAGCCCGTCGGCTTCGGGAGGAAGGGTGGGGGTGGGGTTGGGGATGACGCTGGCTGCAAGTACGAGGGGGTTCATGGTGAGACCTTTCAGTGGGTGGTGCGTGGTGTGGTGTCGTTGGCCAGAGCGGCTATGTCAGTGATGAAGCGTTGGTACTCGCGGGCCGGTGGTCGGGCTGTGGAGTCACCGTGGCGCCAGGCCTCTACCCAGGGCAGGGTCCAGAGCCGGGGCGCTCCCCCGCCGACGATGGTGGCGAAGTCCCGCAGCGCTTTGGGCGTCTTCCCGGGCGCGTCCGCGAGGATGGCGAGGCCGAGCAGATCAACTTCCGGTGAGGCGCCGGAGGCCCATTGGGTCAGTGCACTCCTGGCGGTTGTCACGCCGCGGATATCTGCCCGGCAAACCAGAAGCACTCTCGGCTCACTGCAGTCCTGCAGGACTGGCCAGCAGTGATCGGTGACGCGTGCCCCGTGAAGGAGGTCAGCGATTCGGCTTTCGCCGGATCCCCCGTGGGTGCCGGTGATCCACAACGCGGCAGAACCGGTCATGGTGCGGCGTGCCAGGCGGTCTGCAGCGTCGGGTTCAACCATGCCCCTTAGCGGTGAACTAATGACGGCCGCCGGCGGCCTGTGCGCATCCGGGGCTTCCTGTGCCGCGCTGTCGGCGGCTGGCTTGGTGATCCAAGGGTTCAGAGACTGTTGCATGGTTCCTCCTTCCAGAGTCCGTTGGTGAGTGTCTTAGAAGCCGTCGGCGACGGCGGCCGCCGCAGCCAGCCACGCCCGCTGCGTGGCGGGCTGGAGGGCTTCATAGCGGATGGGGCCGTTGACCAGGGCCGGATCGTAGGGAATCCGGACGACTGCCCGGACGAACGGCTCGAAGCCGTCCGCGATCCGCTGCGCCTCATCTTTGGCCCGCTTCAAGGCATCCCCGGTCATGCTGCGCTTGGCGTCCGTGGATTCGGAGACGATCACGACGGCATTGCGGGCGAGCTCGGCGTCGTGTCCATCACGGGATTCCAAGGTCTGCAGCGTCAGCCGGGCGGCTTCGGCGCGGTCCTCGATGGCTGTCACAGGCACGACGAGCTGGTTGGTGTGGTCGATCATCCGCCGCCAGTTCGCTGCCCGTGCGGTGTTGCCCGAGTCCATGACCACCAGCCGGTAATAACGGGTGAGGACCTGGTGGGCGATGTCGACTTCCTCAGCGGTGACTTCGTGGTCGCCTTCCTCGTTCTCATCCGAGCGCAGGACATCGAACTTGTCGGCGGTCTGGTGGTGAACGAACTTGGCAATTTCTGCCGCGTTCGTTGCCGGGGAGAGCAGTTCGGCCGAGGAATCGATCAGGTCCAGGACGCTCCGGTCATGGGACCCCTTTTCCGTCCGCCACCCCAGGGTGCCCTGGGACTCGTTGTTGTCCCACGCGACGGTTGCGGCCCCGCTGTAACGGGCAAGGATGGCCGAGAGCATGACCACCGTGGGCGTCTTGTTCGCCCCGCCCTTGCGGTTGACCACGGCAATGGTCCGGGGACCGGGCCAGTGCTGGCTCACGGTGCGAATGTCCTCCCGCTCGGAGAGCTCTTCGGTGGAGGGGTCCATCCGGAACCCCAGGCGCGTCAGCGCCCCCCGCCAACCCTGTGTGGCCGGTTCCAGCACCGGGGCGCTGACCAGGAACGAGGTGTCCTTCAAACTCCGCCGGGTCGGCGGTGTCTCCTCAGCGACAACGGCGGTGTGCGGTTTTGCTGTGGCGGCAGCCGTCTGCGGATCCGGCTTGGCCGGCACGGGGGTGATGTCGGACGCGACCCGGGTGGGCGGCCACGGCTGCAGGTCCGCGGTCGCGGCAGGGGCCGGGACCGCAGTGGGTTCTGCGGGGGCGGCTGGCTCGGGTGCAGGAACCGGGACGGTATCAATCATGGTCGGAGCGACGGTCTCGGGCGTGGTTTCCGGAGCTTCTACCCGGCGGCGGGCGGGGCGGGCCTCATAGGAGACAGATTCAATCTTGTTGTCCGGGTGCACAATCAGTTCACCGTGCCCTTCGGGATCCTCGATCTGGACCCTGACGGGGCGCTGCAGCGTCTGCGCCTCGCCCACCACGAGGGCCAGGGCATTGTTGCGAAGATCCTGCAGGGACTCCCCGTCAGGAACGCTGCGGGAATTCCCGGCGACGACGACCTCAGCGGTCCCGTTGTCGCGGACGATGGCCCTGATCTTCGGAAAGGCCATGACCTCGGTTGATGTCGTAGTACTCATGAACTTCTTCCTTACGTGTGTGAGATGGAGAGGTGCGGCGCTTAGGACAAGGGTGGGGTGAGGCGGTTGACCTTCCATGCGGCTTCCTTGCCCGTGCGGAGCAGCTGCACGGTGTAGGTCCCGGCGTCGGTGGGGACCTCTGCCATGACTCCGTAGCCGTTGGCTTCATCGACTGCCAGTGCTGCCGGGCCGGTGACGCGGCTGGCCGGGATGTTGGCCGGGTCCACGACGGCCGAGTAGTCGGCGGTGGCCTGGGGCGTCAGCCAGCGGGCAAGATCGTTGGCCCACTGCCTTTCCTCCACGGCCGGGCGGGCGAAGTCAGCCATGGCCTTCTCGGCGACGTCCACCGCCTGATCCTCGCTGGCCTGATCCCAGGAGATGCCGATAGTGGCGGGGACGGTGCCACCGGGTGCCTGGGGGCCGCTGTTGGCGCTCAGGGACACGGGGGCCGACGGCGTAGTGGTGGTTGATTCTGCCGGTGCCGGCGTGGTGTTCGCTGCCGGGGCGCACGCCGCGCAGAGCAGGACCGCGGCGAGCAGGGCCAGGGGCTTTTTCACTTCTTCTCCTCTTGGGTGGGCAGGTACAGGAAGGCTGACGGGACGTTGTTGCTGACGGTCCGGGTGTAGTAGGTGTGGTCATCCGGGGGCGGGTTGCCGTTGTAGCCCTCCTCGACGAAGGTCCCGTCATCCCTGACTTCTTTGACCACGGCAACGTGGCCGAACTTCGGGTCCGCTCCCCCGGCACCGGGCGCGTACCAGACGACCGCACCGACGCGGGGGGTCCCGCCGGTGGGCCAGCCCTTGGCGTCCCAGCCGCTCTTCCAGGTCAGGGCCGAACCGAGGCCCTGCCCGTCCGGGCGGAAGGTGCCGTTGAGGACCTTGAACGGGGCGCTGGTGGAACCCATCTGCTGGTTCACCCGCCACAGCGCGAAATCCACACACTCGCGGTAGAACATTCCCAGCGGTGACGCGGCTGCTGAGCCTGCGCCGACCTGCAACCAGGTAGGAGAGTCTTTCCACGGGTAGTCATCCCCGGCACCTGACTGGCCAGGAACGGCACAATCGCCGCCTTCAAGGGCGGACTTGCCGTTCGAGAGTGCCTGGACGATTTTGACGGCCTCGGGCCAGTACTTCTGGTAGTGGTAAGGGTCGGCATTGCGCTGGACCTTGTTACCGGCGATGGTCGGCTCCAACAGCTCCCAACCTTCAACAGCCTGCAGGGCCTTAATGAAATTCGTGGCGCTGATGGCCGGGTCCATGCGGTCCTGGTAGGCACCCCATGCGCCGTTGTCGCGCTGCTGGAACAATCCACGGGAGTCCGGGCCCGGTCCGTCGCCGTAGTCGAGGACACGCAGCCCTGACTCCCCCAGGGAGACCATGATGCTGATCATCTGACCCTTGCCGGACAACTCCAGTGCCTTACCGGCGCCCATGATCGCCGCGGCGTTTTTCAGCTGTTCCTCGGTGTAGCCCTCGACCTTGGTGTTGCCGTCCATGACGACGGAAACGGCCGGGCCACAGCCGGCCGCAGCAGGCGTCGGCCCGAAGAGCAGAAGGATCGACAGGATCAGGCCCAGGAAGAGCGTTGGCACAATAACCGCAGTGCCGATCAAAAGTCCTTTTTGCTTCACGGCCGCTTCCCCTCTCGGCTGTCCTGGCGGACACCTGCCATCACAAGCATCATCTTTAACGTGATGCTAGCATCACCAAAAATATGTTGGTGCTTCATGAGGGTGTGGCGGTGGGTAAGAATTGACGAATGCCCCGCACCTACAAGCCACTCCCCGGGCAGCCGCAAGAGGCTGCACGGGCTTTGAATGTGTTCAACGCCAACGCCCTGCGTGCGGCTGTTATCAGGGATCTGGCCCAGCATCTTGACGGCGATACGACGGGAAGTATCGCTAAGCGCATCGGCGTGGACTACCGGCAGGTCTACGCGCATATCAAGATACTTGAAGCCGAAGGGCTGGTCTCCGCTGCCGGCGACGTCGGTGTCCGCAACGGGCAGCGCGTTCACTACTCGATAGACCTGGGCAGGCTGCGGGAGCGCGGCCTCGTCTACATGAGATATCTGTCGGGAGAATAGGCGAGTGCCGCAGCACGCGACGATGAAGCGCACGCCGAGATTTTTCGCACAGGCGGGAGTATCGAGAGTTGAGCATTCGGGGGCGGCGGCGTGAGCGCACATCTGAGGTGCGGACTCTGCGCGTGCGTAGCCCCTACTACCCCCCAAGCCTGTCGTAGGGCCTACACCTGAGATGCCACTCAATGTGCATGGTCAGGCCGTGGTGGGCGCTTGGAGCATGTCATGCTCCAAGTCTACTGAAAAAAATTCAGTAGTGAAAATTTTTCAGTTAGGAGGACTTTTTTTCTCGGGTCTGGGTGGAAGGTTTCGGAGAGCTTCAGTCACGGCACGAAGAGCATCCACGTTCACTTCGCCCAGAACCCGCGCCGCGAAGTGCTCTACCTCGGCAATGCGGTAAGCCTCTATCAGTCGGAGTTCGGCCTCCACCCGCTCCGGGATGGGACCGCTGCGTTGAAGCAGGTAGTTCTCGTCAACGTCAAAGAAGTACGCCAGTGCCTTCAGTAGCGCCGGATCCCAGCGGTTATCAGGAGAGCCGGCCAGCAGCCGATGCCAGCGCGTTCTTGTGAGCGTGAGCCCCTGCTCCGCCAGGCCCTGTCGAACATCTTCGTAGGTGAAGCTGTCGGCGTCCTTGGCATGAACGATGTCCAGAAGAAGCTGGATTTTCGATGCGAGAACCTCTTTATCGCTGCGAGGATCTATAGGTTTGTCATTCGAATTCACGCGTGATCCTGCTCCCGGCCAGCGAGGGCGGCCACACCCCGAGGGCAGCGGCCTGCCATTAGTAGCGAAGTCACAGCCCCCCTTTAATTCCGTCATCGTTGAGGCCTCTTGTTAGGCCTTGGCGGCTTCGTGAGATGCCACATGAAAATCAGCCGACAATGAGAGTATATGAGGCTCCGAAAGCGATGACGCCGGTTATGAACCCGGCAATGACCTGAGGAGCTGAGTGGTCCCGGAGATAGACCCTGGACCAGCAGACAAGCGGGGCCGCCACAACGAACGGAAGCCCCAGCCAGCCGAACATCAATGCAGCTGACACGGTCGCGCCGCCCAGTGTCATTGCATGCCCCGAAATCTTCCAGATCGGACTCACCAAAATGAGTGCCACAATCCCGCAGAGAATCCCGCCAATTAGGCCCCAGACTGATTGGGGTGCCCCCAGGATTGAGAGGATGGCGCAGCCAAGCAGTGACGATCCCAAAGTCCAGAGCATGACCGGTCGGCGTTGTTTCTTGTCTCCAACATGATGGTCAGTCAGCTGCCCCCTCTTGGCCAGCAACAGTACGACAGCAAAAGGCACCAGACAGATGAAAAGCGCGGCGATAATGCCCGACCAGATAGAGACCACCCACTGGTCACTCAGCAGAGAAGCCAAAATCAGCAGGAGGGACAACACCAGTGGCGGCTGCGCGACCTCAGTTGCGGACCTGGCCACACGCCCAATGGCTGATGAGGACCTCTCTTCGGTGGAACGGGTAATGATTTCTGCTGTCACTGAGGGGCCTTTACCGGCAGCACAGATTCCAGAGAACCGACACCGCCATCAAATCGGGCTTGGACTGCGTCTAGGACACGGTCGGCAAGCAGGGGTATGGATCGGTCGGAGAGAGCGACCTTGTGGTCGCTGGAGCGGATAACGTACTCATACAGGCGTGCGGAGGGATCCTTCGCATAGAAGCTGCTCACGATGCTCGCCAGCCAAGCTGTCCGGGATAGACCCCAACATGCTCTGCCCGCGGTGACTGTAAGAAAGACCAAGGCGGCGCGGTCCCAAAACTGCAGCTGGCGCCACGCCCTAACAAGCGGGGGGATCCCCAAGCCGAGAGACGTGAGTAGAACCCCACCGTAAAACAGCGGATTGAACAAGACGTACAAGATCTGGTGAAGTGACGTGCCGCCCACATCAAGGTGCAGAGTGGTCATGTATGCGATCTCTTCGACCGACGCGAGTGCGACCAAGGCCATGCCGGATGCGACAACTCGTGAACTCACTCGGACAGGGAGGCTTTCCTGAGTCCGGAGGCATATTCGAAGCACGGACACCGCCAACAATGCCAAAATGCCCATGTAGACGCTGGCATAGATGAAAACCGGCATCTGCCCGACATTCTCCGGCACGTAGCTTAGGGTCGTCGGAACGAACTGCTGGGACAAGAATGGAGCGCTGATGGCAAGAGCGGCGAGACCGGCAGCGATAGGTCGGTGGCTGAAGCGGACTCGATACTTATCATCCGGTGAGTAGGCCGCGAAGATTCCCTCGCGAACAAGCCAGACGGCGCCTGTGACACACAAATTGCGAACAAGGTGAAGGAGATTAACGCCGCCAAGTGCCGCATCGAGAGTTTCTTCGGGCACGATGACACCTGTAGAAAAGAGGCCGAGGGTACCGATCCCGATGGCGCCAAGAAAGGCCGTTGAGGATCCCCAACGGGCTACAAAGTACAGGCGGAAGATAAATACCGTTGACAAGATCCAGAAGGCAGCAGAGATCATAGGCCGAACACTCGCTCGGCTTTCGTGGACTCCTTCTCGGGTGTAGCGTACAGCGCCCGCGCCAGGCCGTAGGCCAAGTTCTCGGCCGCAGCTTCGGCTTCGTCCAGGGGAACGTCTACCGCACGGCACATCCAGCTCACACCGTTCCGCTTACCAATACCGGAAAAGAAGGCCCCTGCGATCAGCCCGTCGAGTGGCTTTCCCTTATGGCCCAAGAGGATGTGGCTGAGTTCATGCAACACGACGTGAACGCTCCACGCCTTTCCGCCCTGACGGTAACGGACAAGGCCATGCGTCGGAGTATCGATCCACTGGCCGGTGACGCGTTCCCCAAGGCTGTCCAGTGTGCATTCCTCGAAGACCAGACGTTTACCGTACTTCTCTTCAACTGCAGTCACCACGTCGCCCAAGTCCGGGTACGCCGGTAGATGCAAAGTCTCGATGACGTCCGCGGTCAGTGCGGCCTGTTGCATATCCAATCGGCTCCAGTAATCCACTGAAAAAATTTCAGTAATGTGTACTATGAAATCAGCGCAGAAGCGCCTCGGCAATCGGCTACCTTACCAAGGTCCCCGCTGCGGCGCTTGTCATTCCTACTCATCGAAGGGCTTTTGATGAACGTCCGCTTGAAGCTAGACAAGCCTTTGGCGAAGCGAACGCAACGAAGACCTCTTGGCCCCAAGCTTGCACATTGTCTTACGAGTCCCCGAGGATGCGCTCTCAATAGCATTCCTCAAGCCTTCCGGCCGGACAGGCCGAGCTCGCCAAGCCATTCTGCAGGCGCGGCCAAGGAATCTGAAAGGGAATATACAAAGAGCTCGAAGTCACAAACGCGACACGCTTCCGTTTTCTGAAAACAAATCCCGGGGCACCTCATGGCCCGGTGATAGCTTCAGAGCAGTCGCAATGACAACCCAGTCAGTGTGACCGGCAGGCAATACAACGATGAAGCTGTAACCGCCTTGGCGGGTACAAAATTCAAAGGACACAGCACATGACGGCAGTAGCAGTAAATCGAGGCGGCGGGCGCCCCAGCAAAGGCCTGCGCAAGTTCATTGGTTTCCGCACCCAAGAACACACTGCTGACGGTATCGCCAAGGTTGCAGCCCACAAAGGCTTGACCGTCACGGAATACGTTCTATCCGTTGTAGAGCCAAAGCTGCAAGAGGACTTGGCCGCGCTCGACGAGGATGACTACCAGCAGGAGCTGCCCATCCGCATCGCCTCATAAAAAGAGAAGGCCCGCACTAGGCGGGCCTTCGAAGCTTGAGACTTACCCTCTGGATTGCTTGCCGGCGGATCAGATTGTAAGTCGGGGAGAGCCTAACCAGGCCATCCTTTGTGTTGCTATGAAACCGATCTGGCAGGATCGGCCCTTTTTCGTACCTTCATCCCCGAAAGGATTACCCACATCGTACATCAGCACGTCTCCGTGCTGCCAGCACGCCGGGCCATTGGCGTGTCAAGGCAACCAGACGACCCCGCCAACGTTTGGTCGGCGCTAGCACCTTTGCTGGCCGGCCAGCCCCGCGTACGACTGTCCCGCGACGCCGGAAAGACTTATCCACAGAAACATGAACGAACCCTAACACCAGCACTTCCGGCCTTCCCTGCGGCAGTCCGGATCTTCGGCAAGGACGGCACGTGCGCGGCGATCTTCCTTGACTTTGACTCCTCAGTCGCGGGCATTGACCGGGTAGAAGCCGATGTCCGCGCCGTTCAGACCTGGCTGCATTCATGCGGTGCACGTTGGATTGAGGACTACTCCCCCAACGGCGGACGACACGTCTACATCCCGCTGGAGAAGCGAGTCACCTTTTCGGAAGCCCGAGATCTTGTAGAGGCCTTGGGTAACCGTCACCGAAGCCTGGACAAGTCCCCTCACCAGAACCTTTTGCACGGCTGCATGCGGACTCCAGGTTCTCCCCACAAGCGCGGCGGCCATCAAGAACTGGCCATGAGCCTCAGCATGGCTTACGACGTCGCCCGCCGACCCAACTCAATTTCTGTCTGGAAGGCTATGAATGCCGACCTAGCCCGGGAAATCAGCGCCGTGCGTGCGCTGCGTTTGGAACAGACCATCCCACCGACGGACGCCGAGGCACCCAAAGTCCAGCACCCCACCGGCCGGATGTCCCGGGCTATGCATCAAATGGCACAAACAGGACTTTATGACGCGAACCGCTACGCGACCGACTCAGATGCCCGGCAGGCGATCCTCGTCGGAGCAGCAGCAGCCGGGATGGAACTGACAGATGTGGAACGCCGGATGATGCAGGGCACCTGGCCAGGGTTGGCCTCTTTCTACGCTCGCTACGCTTCCCGGCACCGTAGCCAGGCTCTGCGCCGCGACTGGCTGGAAGCTGTTGCTCACGTAAAGAAAAACCCAGGATCCAAAGCAGGAAAGAACAATGCCCGTAAATCCCCCACAAGCCAGCCAACTACACACGCCCAAGGGAAACAAGCAACCCTGAACTCTACGAATTCCGATGCCGAGCACCGGAACATCCGAACGTGGCGCAACGCGCTACGACTAAAGGAGCACACCTACACGGACTCGAGGACCGGACTGGCTCGCAGAATGGTTCTGAGGTCGCTTGGGGAGGCTGCACACATGACTGGCTCCAGGTTCGTGGAATTCGGTGTCAGATCGATCGCAATCGCTACCGGACTCGATCACACGACTGTCGGAGCCCATTTGAGAGCGCTGCGGGAAGAGCGCGACGGCTTGGTGACCCGGGTCGAGGAAGGCCGCGGCACTAAAGGGGATCTCTACATGCTTACCGTGCCGGAGGATGTTAAGGCGGCGGCTGAGGACTTGACCTGGCAGAAAGGGAAGATCCATGCGATGAGGCCCATATTCCGCGAACTAGGCCTGCCCGCGGCTTTCGTTTACGAGGCATTGGAGCACTCCCCCGGTCTGTCGACAGCCGGCATCATTAGGTTGACTAGGCTCTCCAGAACGGCTGTCAGCGAAGCGCTCGAGGTAATGGCCGCCTGGAACATGATCGCGCGGGACAACAATAGATCCTGGTCAGTGGTACCTGCGACATCCTTAAAGGACCTTGCCGAGTACTTCGGGGTCATGGAAGCTGTCGCCGCGCAGTTGCATCGCTACCGGATAGAAAGAATCCTCTGGAAGGAGTGGCTGTCAAAGAACGTCACCACCGTCGCCGAGCTCCTCTCCCCCGGTGAGGACTATCCGTGGGAGGACTTCGAGGGTCCCCCTGATGAATGGGCACTGGCGGATTTGGCATTCGCCAGAGCTGGCTAGAGACCGTTGGCGGGAGACATGTGGCCATTCCACCGCTAAGTATCGAGCGTGCCATTCGGAGTTCGATCACGTATCGACTCAAGCTCCACTGATCTTCGCGAGTTTGATCGTTGCACTCTTGTATGTGTCTGTTCTACTTCATGCCAACGCTTTACAAGTGCAGTTTTACTGCCTTTCTACTGTTCTATCCACTGCATGACAACTTGGTTCGTGTTGTTGAGCGGGCCGGAGAGCTGCTGAGCACCGTAGGTGCGCTACGCAGCTCGGATTACAGAGGTTTTCTCCGTAAACGCCGGGTCTGATGCCTAAGTAAGCGAGGTTTCTCTGCGGGCGCCATGTACTGCCGTTGGGTAGAGACCGGACTGGCTATAGGAGGGATCAGGCGGCACCTGAGCACCCGCCGCCGTGCTGAGGACAGCCGCCCTTCCTTGAGCCGTGGCGGCGGCCCTGTACTCCATCGCCTTCAAATGGCCACACTCAACCCTCCTTACCGTAGGGACCGTCGGCGGCCGCAGTATTCTCCAAAACGGAACCATGGTTGCGTCGCGATTTATGAACGCGACGTTCGGCGCCGGACGGACTGGATAGAAATGGGCGGATCGCGCAGCTATCGGGACCTATGGTGAATACGGTTGGGCCCCGCTAGCTCGTGTCCGCAGCCGGGGATACGAAGTCCTCCTGTCCGGAGAGTCGGTGAGGTTCACGGTCGAATACGCCAAACTTGGCTCAACGCTCATCCCTGTCAGCCCGGTGGTTCGTCTACGTCGATCCTGGCTCCGGCAGGGTTTTATCTCGCGGCCAGTGGTCTCTGCAGCGTCGCCAGCATCGGCAGGGTCGTCCTTGACGCCGGAGGGTCTAGCCGACAGGAATGGTGGCGGGGCCTCGCTGCACAACGCCTGGGCACGTGCACCCGACTCCCCCGAGGCAGGTGGTGTTTTGTTTCTATTGCCTGTTTGACTCTCTGTTGACTGCATAAACTACTGCACTTTGGCCGCTGTTGGAACGCTGCAATAAATGTGTAGCTACTGCGTCGTTTGGTGCTTCGTAAGTGCTTAGTTACTGTGCTGCAGGTCTCTTGGTGGATTGCTAACAGTGCGCCGCTAGGGCACCGTCGATCCTGGCTCCGGCAGGGTTTTATCTCGCGGCCAGTGGTCTCTGCAGCGTCGCCAGCATCGGCAGGGTCGTCCTTGACGCCGGAGGGTCTAGCCGACAGGAATGGTGGCGGGGCCTCGCTGCACAACGCCTGGGCACGTGCACCCGACTCCCCCGAGGCAGGTGGTGTTTTGTTTCTATTGCCTGTTTGACTCTCTGTTGACTGCATAAACTACTGCTCTTTGGCCGCTGTTGGAACGCTGCAATAAATGTGTAGCGACTGCATCATTTAGTGCTTGGTAAGTGCACAGTTTAGTGTGCTGCTGGCTTTTGGTGGATTTGTAATAAGTAGTAGTTGCAGCAGCATTTCTAGTGCAAAGCGCGTGCGTAGCTACTCTTTGTCAGCTTCCTAAGTAATGCAGCGCTGCTACTAAGCAGGTGTATAGCTACTGGTAGATCATTGCAAAGCTAGTTGTGTTCTACTAGAGACCAACTTGGTAGCTAGTTGGTGACCACTGTTCTACTACTGCAAAAGTAGCTTTGCTTGTGTTGTATTGCGACACCACAGTGAATGTGCAGCTGCCTCGCATTGTCCGCGTTTAGGATGTGCACTATGGATACGGCAACTACCTCTTACACGTTGTCGCCCGCCGTTCAACTGGCGTCGCGACGCACCATCTGCATCTCCAATGGCAAAGGCGGAGTCGGCAAGACGACCGTGACCACCAATCTCGCTGCTCTTCTCGCTGAAGCCGGCTACAAGGTGTTGGTCGTTGACCTGGACTCTCAAGGCGACACGTCAACCAATTTGGGCATCATCAATGATGACCGATACGACCGTGGCGAAGCGCTGGATATCGCGGTCCGGTACGACAAGGTCCCGGTGCCAATCAAGGATGTGCGGCCCGGCCTGGATGTCCTCGCCGGTGGCAATCACACAGCGCAGCTCATGGACACGTTCCAGGGAGACGCCTCCCGTCAAGGAAAGATGCGTGGGGGAGTGGCTCGGACCTTGGCCAAGATAGCCCCGAACTACGACATCGTCCTGATCGACACCCCGCCGTCAGAGGCCGGCTGGACCGCTATTGAGGAAGCGATGTTGGCCTCCCGTTGGATTCTGGCTCCGGTGAAGCCTGAGCCGAAATCCATTCGTGGTCTTGAGTCTCTAGCCCGTCGCATCCTCAGTGTCCAGAATGACAATCCAGCAGTATCGCTGCTCGGTGTCATCCTCTTTGGCATTCCCACGAACGCCAGAAACGTGGACAAACAGGCCCGCACCTTGCTCCAGGAGTCCCTGGACGGCATCGCGCCTGTGTTCGAGGGCAGCATCCGCGACGTTGTTGCAGCTGACGCCGACGCCAGCTTCCGGGGTCTCGCAGCACATGAGCTGGCCGCCAGGGCAGCGACTCAATCCCCGTTCTGGGAGCGGTTGCGTAACAAGGGCAAGAGCTCGGATGAACCCCGTATCGCACAGTCGGCAGGAAACTTGGCCGAGGATTACATGCGGCTGACTGAGCAAATCGTCCACGAGCTTCAGTCCCAAGAGGAAGCGCTTGACGAGAACCTGGAGGTGGCCGCCAAGTGAGCCTGCCCTCAAGCCCAGGAAAGATGGACCTCAGCGCCCTGAGCGGCTTGAAGAGGCGCGTGCTCCAGCCGGTGCCGTCTACTCCAACCGAAGTGGCTCCAGCCGAGCAGGTTCCTGCAACAACGCCTGAACCCGCAGCTGAATCGACCGAGAGTTCTCCTGCGCAGGATCCTGTACCTGCTAAACCTGCCCCTCCTACCGGGGAACCAAGCATGGTGGAAGAACTCGAATCGGAAACCGCGGCGGCGGCTCCACCCGTCCAGTCCGTTGACCAGCCCGCGCCATCTGACGGGGCAACGGTCGCCCCGAAGATCGAACCAGCAGAAGAGGAACACTCAGGCCACGTCACTCTCTACCTTCCCAAGGACTTGAACCAGTGGCTGGCAGTGCACCATGACATCACAGGAATCTCGTACCCGGGGATTGTCCTGAACGCGATCAGCTGGGTCGCGGCCGAGAACCGGTTCGGCCAGATTTTCGCGCCGGATGACAGCCAGATTCCAGCGAACGACATCTTCGGGCGGGCGCCAGCCACGCCTAAGCCTGCTCGTGGATCAGTTGAACCGGAGACGAGGCCGCTGCGCTTCCGCAAAAACCACATGAAGGTGATCATCAGTCTCGCTCGGACCTGGACAGCTGACAACAGGAATGCGTTCTTCGTCGGAGTTCTCACCGCCTACAGGAAAGAACAGAACAACGAATAACGATCTGGCGGCCCTAGACGAGTACCCAGTTACGTTTAGTGTGAGTGACTCCGGAATGTAAAAGTCACACCAGGCCCTGGTTTCTAGGGACTCCTGATTCATTGATAGGCACGAGAATTTGCTCATGTTTGGGTGGATCCGGGCCTCTCGCCCGGGGGAGATCAAACACGATCTAAAGAGTGGTCAGAAATGACCGTTTGTGGGCACGCGCCCAAGGCGCAGTGGGGGAGAGGCCGACAGGACCCTCGTTTCAGAGCTGTTCTGATGAGCGAAGGTGGCGTGTCAATAATGGGCGTTTTTGCAGGTCTTCTTTCGATCTGAACTGGGGCCTAGAACGTGATGGAGCTTTTTACTGTCGGGACGCCCGCGTAGGTGGAATTAGAAGCAACCCGTGGTCATAGGGGCTTTGTTCGTGGCAGTGGTTCTGGTGCGACTGGGAAGGTTTCCAGAATGGTCTCGGCCACCTTTTCGACGATGCCACGCGACACAGGTTGGCGGACCATCCATGTCTCCAGCGCCATGGTCGGGTTAATGAGCTGCTTCCACTGCCAATCAGGTAAGAGTCTGCTGGCGCTGGCCTCGGTCAGCATCACGGCCACGGATGACGTGGCATCTGCACAGGCGCGGGCATGTTCGTTGAAGGTTGCAATTCTCCAGGCTGGAGCAACACCGAGCTCATGCGATGCGGCCAGGAGCCGGTCGTGTCCGAGGGGAAATTGTTCCCGGGAGTGGATCAGGACGCGCTGATCGTCGACATCTGCCAGTCTGCAGGTAGTCGCGTCGCCAATCTCGGGGAGTCCTGGGCGGCAGGCGAGCCCGAAGAACTCTTTTCGCACCCTCGCCCCGACAAGGTCCTGTGAGGGTTCCTGGTGAACCAAGCCGATGTCCAGGCGTCCCTCGCGGACCATCCTCAGCTGGCCGGTGGTGTCCCCATCGGTGAGTTCCAGCTCCGCTAGCGGGGCTTTTTCTGCAACTGCTACAAGTAATCGGTCCACCCATTCCGGAGGCAGCCCGGGTGCCAGTCCAAGGGCGACAGGCTGCCGCGCAGGCCCTGCCTGGCGCGCCACTTCCCTGGCGGATCCGGCCATGGCGAGCATGGTGAGGGCGTGTTTGTGCAGTGCCACGCCCGCGGGGGTGGGGAAGGTGCCTTTGGGTAGCCGTTCGAACAGGGTGGCGCCGCATTCGTGTTCCAGAAGGCGGATCTGCCGGGTCAGGGCCGGCTGTGAAATGAGTAGTTGTTCAGCTGCCCTGGATATCGACTTTTGGTTGAAAACCGCTACGAAGTAGCGCAGCTGCCGGAGTTCCATGTCTCGCCCTTTCGTGGAGGTGGCAACACGTGTCCATAACTTCAGGGTATGCCCCCTCGTGGAAAAGGGTATTGGATACCAGTGATCAAGGGGGTCTACATTGTGATGTGTGACATAGACCTTCAGCGCTAGTTATGGATGAAGCGTCTTAGTTCCGTAAAACAGGGACCGCTGCAGCCCGCCCCTTTCCCCTTCTGTCAATTGCCTGAAAGAAAGAAAGTCAATGACGACTTCGCAACCCGCGATCCGCCAGTCCCCCTACCGTTGGGTCGTCCTGACCTTGGCCTGGGCTGCTTTCACTATGACGTCCGTAGACCGCGCCACTTGGGGCCCTGCCGCAGGTTCCGTCGGTGAGGACCTCGGCGTTGCCGTGGCCGGCCTGGGCCTTTTCGCCACCACGTATTACATCGGCTACGTCCTTTCCAACCTCTTTGGTGGCTTCCTTGCTGACTGGCTCGGCGGACGGCTGATCGTCGGTTCGAGCATTCTGTTGTCCGGTTCCTTCATGCTGGCCTTCGGTACATCGACTTCCCAGACGATGGGTCTCGTCTTCCAGGCCTGCATCGGTCTGTGCGCAGGTGCGGAATTCGGTGGGGGCATCCGGCTGATTTCCAACTGGTTCCGGCCCGAGAAACGCGGAACTGCCATGGGCATCTTCATGACAGCGACCTCTCTTGGCCTCGTTATCGCCAACGCCGTCGTCCCTTCCATGGTCCAGCAGGCCAGCTGGCGGGCCTCCTACCACCTGTTCGGCTTCATCTCCATTGGCCTGGGCATCGTCTGCCTGATCCTGCTGCGCGGCGGAAAGCAGCAAAACGAACCGCAGGAAAAAACACTGCCGCAGATCAAGCCGCTCCTGCGCAACAGAAACCTCATCCTGATCGGCCTGGCCGGTTTCGGCGCCCTCTGGGGCACCTATGGGTTCGTGACCTGGTCCAACCTGCTCATGACCAAGGGCGTCGGCATCGACCCGGTTCAGGCCGGCATCGTCGTGGTCATTTTTGGTACCACTGCCATCTTCTCCAAGCCCCTCATCGGCTTCGTATCCGACGCGATCAAGATGACCCGACGGAACCTCACCATATGCATCCTGCTGGCCTTCTCGGCCACCCTCGTTCTCTTCAGCATGGCAACCGACGGCGTGCAGTTCCTCTGGATCGCCCCGGTGCTCGGCATCGCCGCTTACGTCTACAGCCCCGTCATGCTCGCCATGATCCCCACACTGGCCGGCGAGAAGCTGGCAGGTTCCGCCGCCGGCGGCGTCAATGCTTTCTGGCAGCTGGGCAGCACCGTGGTTCCCACGGTCATCGGCATGGTCTTCGGCGCAACGTCCTCCTTCCAGCTCGCATTCCTCGCCCTGGCGGCAGGGCCCCTGCTCGCAGTGATTCCCATGCTCGCGATTCGCCCGGCAAAGGCCTCCGATGGGCGGAACGTCCCCGCGGCGGCTTCCGAAGCAGCCCGCTAGCAACCAGAACCCCTTAGCAACACTTTGAAAGGCAAGACTTTGAGTAAGCATTACGACGTCATCATCGCCGGCGGAGGATCGGCAGGAGTGGCAGCAGCCGTTGGCGCGAGCCGCGCCGGTGCCCGCACCCTCCTTCTGGAAAAAGGCCCCTGCCTTGGTGGGGCCGCAACGCTGCGCAACGTGGTGACGTACGCCGGCATCTTCACCCAGGAAGAACAGCGGCAGGTCGTGTTCGGTGTGATGGAAGACGCCTACGCAAGGCTGCGGGCAATGGGCGCGGTCAGCGAACCGCGCAAGTACAACGCCGTGACCGTCGTCTTCGAGCCCGAGGACGTCAAGTTCGTCCTCGACGAGCTGTGTGCCGAAGCCGGCGTGGACGTTCGCCTCCACAGCCTGATCGTGGGCGCAGAAGCAGACAAAGCCGGAGCTGTGACGGCTGTCCATGTCGCTGACCACGAAGGTCTTCACGACTTCACGGCAGGAGCGTTCGTCGACGCCACCGGTGACGCTGACCTGGCCTGCCACAGCGGCGCCGAAGTGCGCTACGGCCGCGACGGAAAAGTGCAGAACGGCACCCTCGGCGTCCGCTTCGGGGGGATCCCCCTCGACGTTGACGCCGGACGCGCCGCACTGAAGAAAGCGGTCGCCGCCAGCAAAGCCGCCGGCGTACCGAATCTCCTGGCCGAAACGGGCCTCGTCGCCCGCCTGCCCGTGTCCGGGGACATCATCACCTACCTCGTGGACGAAGGCTACGACGCACGCAGTGCCGTCGATACAAGCCGGGCCGAGGCCCACGCGCGCCTCCAGGCCCAGGCCTACCTTCAGGCACTCAGGACGGTACCGGGCTGCGAAAACGCCTACATCGTCTCCACCGGGCCAGAGCTCGGCACGAGGGAGTCACGCCATGTCGTTGCCCCGCTGCGTCTGACAGAAAACGATGTGCTTCTCCCGGAACCCCGCCATGACGCCGTGGCCATCGGGGCGTGGCCGATGGAGTACCACCCGGGCCCGGGTGTTCCTTCCGTCTGGAAGTTCATCGCCGACCCCGGCTACTTCGGCATCCCCCTGGACTGCCTGAAGAGCGTAAACCGGACCAACCTCTTCGCAGCCGGCCGCGTCCTTGACGGGGACCAGGCGGCCGGATCATCGGTGAGGGTCATGGGCACAGCATTCGCCACGGGCCATGCCGCCGGCATCGCCGCCGCTTTCACCGCCCTTGGCAGGGACTGCGACACGAACTCCGTCCAGGCAGAGCTGCAGCGCCAGGACGCCCGGCTCCCCATCCCCGTAAATGCGGCAATCACGTCCGCAGCGGTTGCGTCCTAGGCCAGCCACAACCCTAAGTCCTGCGTGGCCCCGCCACGGATCCACCTACCTCAAAGGAACACTTTTCATGGTTGCCAAGATCGCCCTCGAAGAGCACTTCGGTGCTACTGACCCGAACATCGTCGAGCAGTCCGCGGAGCACTTCACCGCTGACGCCTGGCCCGCACGCCGGGACATGCTGCTGGACATCCACGAAGACCGGCTTCGCCTGATGGACCAGTGCGGCATCGAAAAGTCTGTGCTGTCCCTGCTCTCGCCCGGAATCCAGTCCCTGCACGATCCCGAGCAGGCCGTGGACTGGTCGAAGCGGCTGAATGACTACGCCGCCAAGCAGGTCTCCAACAATCCGGACCGTTTCGCTTCCTTCGCCGCACTGCCCATGCAGGACCCCGACGCCGCGGTAACGGAATTGCGCCGGGCCGTCACCGACCTGGGCCTCGTCGGAGCCTTGGTTAACGGCTATTCACAGGTCGGCACTGAGGACACTGTTGTCTACCTCGACGATGCACGGTACGCCGAGTTCTGGGCAACGGTCGAGGAACTCGACGTGCCCCTCTACCTTCACCCCCGCGACCCGCTGGCTTCCCGAAGCCCGCAGTACGACGGGCACCCGTGGCTGTATGGGTCCGCCTGGGCATTCTCGGTCGAAACCGGAACGCACGCGCTGCGGCTGATGGGCAGCGGGCTGTTCGACCGGCACCCCGGAATCCAAATCATCCTCGGTCACCTGGGCGAGCTACTGCCCTTCAACATCTGGCGCACCGACCACCGCGTAGCCGTCGCTCCCCGCGGCATCTCCATCGAGAAAACCTTCGGGCATTACCTGCGCAACAACTTCTTCCTCACCACCAGCGGAAACTTCCGCACCCCCGCCCTGCTGAACACCATCCAGGAAGTCGGGGCAGACCGGCTGCTCTTCTCCTCGGACTACCCGTTCGAGCGGATGGATGAGGCAGCAACCTGGTTCGACAACCTCGAACTCAACGAAAACGATCTGACCAAGATCGCACGCACCAACGCCGCCAAGCTCCTGAAGCTCTGACACACCAAGTCACCTGAAGTATTAGGACAACAGATATGAGCGCACAAGCAACCGCTGCCTCCTCCGGCGCCAACGCAACGCAGCGATTCCGGGAGAACAAGCAGACCAGTACAGCCGCCAGTCAGGAGCGTGTGGCCCTGCTCGCCGGGCGGCTGATCAAAGCCGCGAACGACATCGTCCTCGAAGAAAGGGTCACGTACGAGGAGTACAACTCACTCAAAGCATGGCTGATCCAGGTCAGCGAGGACGGCGAATGGCCGCTGTTCCTGGACGTCTGGGTTGAACATTCCGTCGAGGACGTCGCGACCAGCCACCGCAAGGGCAACAAGGGATCCATCGAGGGGCCCTACTACGTCCCGAACTCCCCGGAACACAAAAGCCCTGCAACCATCGATAGGCGCCCCGACGAAAAGGGCACCCCGATGCTCTTCCAGGGCCAGGTCCGTAGCACAGATGGCCGGCCCCTTCCTTTTGCCAAGATTGAGCTCTGGCACGCCGACGAGGACGGTTTCTACTCCCAGTTCGCACCCAACATCCCGGAATGGAACCTGCGCGGTACCTTCAGCACCGATGAGGAGGGGAACTTCCAGATCAACACCATCCAGCCGGCCCCGTACCAGATCCCAACCGACGGGGCCTGCGGTCAACTGATTGCCGCGGCAGGATGGCACGCCTGGCGTCCGGCCCACCTTCACCTGAAAGTCTGGGCGCCGGGACATGAGCTCCTCACCACACAGCTCTACTTCCCCGGGGATCCGCACAACGATGACGACATCGCCACCGCGACCAAGCCGGAACTGATGCTCGACATCCAACCCGCTCCGAACGGGCAGGGTGTTCAGACCACCTATAACTTCGTTCTGGACCCCGACGCCTAACCACTTCATATGCTGAGCGACTCAGGCGACCGTTGCGGGATTCCCTCTCAGAATCCCGCAACGGTTTTCCGCTTACCTGCGCCAGGTCTGCCCCCGCTCACACCCATTGCCTTAGCCGGAAGGACCGCCCGTGAAAATTGAACGGATCGAAGCGATCCCTTATGCGATCCCTTACACCCACCCTTTGAAGTTCGCCAGTGGCGAGGTTGCCACCGCTGACCACGTCCTCCTCCCCGTCCATACACCTATGGGGAGACCCAGCAATCCATAGTGGCGATCATCGACCAGTTTTCGCCCCACAGTTGCTCGGGATCGAGGTGCTGGACCGGGAACAGATTCACGCGGTTCTGCACCGAACCGTGAACAACCACGTCGCCAAGGGATCGGTGGACATCGCCGTATGGGACGCGGTCCGTAAAAGCCTTGGAACACCTGTGCACAAGCTGCTCGGCGGGTACACCGACCCAGCCGATGAGCGATTCGACCAAGGGAACGTCCAAGAACGACCGGCCCATCCGCGCCCTCGTCATCATGCAGGACGAACGATGAAGCCGGGCGGGATCAGCCAAGCTACCCTCGCGTCAACCGTGACCGCCGACAGCGATCACTGTTTGACCGGCACCTCCCGCGGCTCGTTCGGTGAGGGCTTCCGGTACCTGGTCGAACGGGTACACCGCGGTGACGGGCGGATCGATCTGCTTCGCCGCGAGCATCGCCGTGAGGCTATCCACTGTGGCGGCTTTCTCGTCGTCGTTGCGGAACGAGGACATGACGCCGATTGCGGAGTAATCGCGCATGAGGAGCTCTTGTGCGTCGATGCGGGCCGGCGTGCCGCTTGCAAAGCCGACGATGAGGAATCGTGCGCCTCGCGCCAGCGTCTTCGTCGCGGCGGCTGCGGCTGATCCGCCGACGGTGTCGTAGACGACGTCGACTCCGCGACCGTTCGTGATGCGGCGGATCTCCTCGGTCGCGTCGGCGCCCCCGATGTCGAGGATGTGGTCCGCGCCCTGCTCCCGGCTGAAGCGGGCCTTCGCCTCAGAGCGCGCTGTCGCGATGACGGTCGCGCCCATCGCCTTCCCGATCTGGATCGCTGCCGACCCGGTGCGCCCGGCGCCGCCGAGGACCAGCAGCGTCTCGCCGGGCTGCAGCGCGGCACGTTGCTGGAGGCCGATGTGCGCGACATGGAAGGATCCGGGGAAGCCCGCCGCTTGCTCGTCGCTCAGTCCGTCGATGACCGGCATCGCGCTCCACCCGGGGACGAGTGTGTACTCGGCGAACCCGCCGATGCCGATATCGGCGCGACTGTTGCCGATGATTCGTGCTCCGACCGGGTGCGGGAACCCCGCACCCGCGGCGTCGACGATGCCGACCACTTCCTGTCCCGGGGACACGGGCGGCTCGGGCACGAAGGGGTAGTCGCCGTGCACCATCATGAGGTCGGGGAGCGCGAGGCTTGCGGCGAGGACACGCACGCGTGCCTCTCCTGGCCCCGGCTCGGGAAGTTCCACGTCCTCGAGGCGGAGGACGTCCGCCACCTCCCCGAACCGCGCTGCCTGCCATCGTCTCATCGTTCGTTCTCCGTTCTTGTTGTTAGGTGCTCGCACCGCACGAGCATGCTCTCGGGTCGTTGAAGAGCGGGAGGTCGTCCCGCGGCTGGTTCAGCCATGGTCGACTCGCTGGCGCCTCGGCGCGAAGAAGGAGACGATCAGGCTGCAGAGCGCGATGACGGCACCCGCTGTGAAGGCCGCTTGCCCACCTGCTGCCACCGCAGCGGGGGTGTCACCTGGCGAGTTGAGGGTGAAGACGCTGACGAGGATCGCGAGACCGGCGGCGCCGGCGAGCTGATGCATGGTGTTCAGCGCGGCGCTGCCGTGTGCGTGGAGGTCATCGGGCAGCGAATCGAGCGCGAGGGTGAACAGTGCCACCCAGCTCAGGCATTGCCCGATGGTGAGGATCAAGAAGGTCGCGAGGACCACCCAGACGGGCGTCGTCTGATCGAACGTCCGCATCGCGGCCCACCCGGCCACGACGATTACGGCACCGCTGAGCATGAGGGCTCGAGCACCCAGACGGTTGTAAAGCTTGCCGACCAGAAGCGAGGTGAGGATGATGACGATGCCACCGGGAGCCATGAACAGGCCGGTCTCGAACACGCCGAGGCCGAGCGCGTTCTGCAGGACGAGCGGGAGCAGCACGGCGAGGCCGAATGAGTTCGATACGAGGAAGACGAACTGCAGGATCGAGACGCTGAAGCCTCGGCGCGTGAATATGCGCATATCCATCATCGGGGTGCCGTCGTTCTGCAGCCGCCTCTGGCGCACCACAAACGCACCTACGCCAAGAATTCCGAGCGGAACAGCGATCCAGAAGGATGCCGGGATCTCCCCGTGCGCTCCCTCGCCGGCCGCGCTGAGCCCGAACACGACCGCACCGAAGCCGATCGCGGCGAGCACCAGTGACAACAGGTCGAAGGGGGCGCGCTTGGGCTCGTTCAACGAGGGGATCTTCAGGGCGCCGAAGATGAGTCCGAGAATGGCGAGCGGCAGCACGGTGATGAACAGCCAGCGCCAGTCCAGCTGCGCCATGACAAACCCGGCGAACGCCGGTGCGACTGCGGGGGCGAGGGAGACGACCGCTGTGATTGTGGCCATCATCTGCGCGCGCTTGGCGGGCGCGACCATCCCGAACGTGGTGGTCATCAGCAGCGGCAGAAGCACCGCAGTGCCGAGCGCCTGCACGACGCGGGCGGTGAGCAGCACCTCGAAGGTGGGCGCTGCAGCAGCGATGGCCGTTCCTATGCTGAACAGCGACATGCTCACGACGAAGACAGAGCGAATCCGGAATCGCCGCAGGAGGTAGCCGGTCGTGGGGATGATGACGGCCAACGTCAGGGCATACCCGGTGGTCAGCCATTGCGCTGTGCTCGCGGTGACGCCGAAATCGGTCATGATCGTCGGGAGGGCGACGCCCATAACGAGCTCGGACACGAGGGCGAAGAACGTGGAAGCGGCCAGTACGACGATCGTCGTCAACTGGCTGGCGGTCAGCTTCTCGGGCGCCGCGGTAGCGACGGGTGCGGTGGTGGTCATGATGTCCCGGATCTCTCTCAGAAGATGGCGCGCGTCAGGGCGAGCTGTCGCTCGGGATCGGGTTCTTTACCGTCCGCCTCGATGCGCTCCAGGTAAACCTTCATCATCAGATCACGCCGCAACGCGGAGCGGTCCCGCTGGGCGCGAGCCAGCGCGGCAGGAAGCTCGTCCGCAGTGAGGTCGTTCGTGTACACGGGGCTGCCAGGCTGCTGGCGCCAGGAGTCCGCGATCACGCCTGCGTCGAACGCATCAAACCCGGTCTCCTCGACCAGGCGCATCCCGATGGCGCGCTGAGTGTCGTCATCCGCGGCGATCGGCAGTGCGATCCGGGTCGCCAGGTCCTTCGAGTACGCCTTGTCACGGAAGGACGCGGTGGTGATCGTGTTCCACGCCTTCACGATCGGACGCCCGTACTGCTGCTGAACCCACTCGCTTTCCACCTGCCCGTCCTCGACTGCCTCGATCCGACCGTCACGGAGCGGGAAGTAGTTCGAGGTGTCGATGATGACCGCATCCGCTGGCGCTGTCGCCACCAGATCGGCCACATCTGGCAGCTGGCCGAAGTTGACCGAGACAATCACCACATCAGCGTTCCTCGTGGCATCAGCCGCCCACACCGCCTTCGCACCGGTGCTGAGCGCGGACGCCTCCACCGTCTCCGGTGCGCGCGAGTTAGCGATCGACACGTCGTGTCCTGACCGGGCGAGTCGCTCAGCGAGGATCCGTCCGATGTTGCCTGCTCCGATAATGCCAATCTTCATACTCGATCCTTCGCGTCGTGAGAGAGTAGAGAGAGCAAGGAGACTCTCTCCGCTTAACACTACACGGAGATTGTCTCCACATCACGACAGGAGCTTTCTGCTATGACTGTGACCCCCCGAACTCGCGCCCCGCGATCCGACGCTCGGCGTAATCGACAGCACATCCTGGACGTCGCGCGCAGGCACTTCGCCGAGCATGGCGTTACCGGCTCTCTCGACGCCATTGCCAAGGAGGCAGGAGTGGGTCCCGGCACCCTCTACCGCCACTTCCCTTCGAGAGACGCGCTCCTGGCGGCACTTCTCAGTGCTCGAGACGAAGAGATCGGCGTCCGCAGAGAAGCCATCACCAGCAGTGCAGACGATGCAGGTGACGCACTCGGGCGCTGGCTCGACGCACTAATCGAATGGGCTGGAGCATACAACGGCCTCCCTGAACCTCTCCGCGCCGCGCTGGGAGAGATCACTTCACCCCTGACCTCCACCTGTGAGGGATACGTCATCGTCACCGATGAGTTTCTCTCTCGCGCACAGAACGAAGGGCATGCACGTCGCGATGTCCGCGGCCGAGACCTCTTCCTCATGGCTCTTGCCGTTAGTTGGGCGCGTGGAGCCGCGGTGGCCGACCGCACCTCCGCCGCCGCTATGCTCGACATCCTCCAAGCCGGGTGGGCGACGAAAGGCACAGCCTGACCACGCGGCGAATCATGTCTCAGGTTCCGCCTTTGATCACAAACGACCGTTTGGGGCTCGTTGCCGGAATCCAAGTCGGTCACAATGTCGGAGGGACGTCTGGACCATTGGTGGGGGAGTGAGCCTAGCGGGCAGACTTGAAGTGTGCTGCGGCCGAGCCTGTCCAGCTTCCACACGACGACCTCGTCCCCTCCGCTGAGGCGATCGATCATCTTGTCCAGCTCGGGGCGGCTGGTTCGCGTGCCCGGATTCCATGGTCTCGATAGATACGTTCGCACGCCGTGGCCTACAGGTCCCGGATTGGCAGGGCGGTGTCCTCCTCGGCCGAGCTCAAAGGGCGTGTCCGAGGCGCCTCGTACGATGTCCCTCCCGAATTGTCTTATCAAAGGGCATTTTCCCTTGTTTCTGGGAAGAGTAGGTTGAGACACATTACTGGGACAGTGGGGGAGCGCGAAAACCCGGGTACCAAGGGGTTCTCGTAGCGTCAGCGGGACCGGGCGACTGGGTGGGCAGAGTCCTGTCAAAGGATCCGTTGATGAGACCATTTTGTGTCGGCGAGACTGCTGCGACCAGACCCAAAGCGTAAAGTGGGATAGGCCGGCGACGGGCCGAGCCCACAGGCGGACCCGCGCGCGCCTCAGCTCAAACAGCCCGCCGCCCGGCCTGAAGCTCCTGTTAGTAGCCGTTGAACATGGTGCAGGGGGCATTCGCCCTTGGGGCAGGTTTGGGTTGTTCCAGATTCTTTTCCCGGCTGTACTTCCGAAGGTTCCCGTGCGCTGTCGGATTAAGAACCCAGCACCTTGAGAAGCTCGAACAGGAACTGGCAGCAGCAGATCCAGATCTTGCCCGAGAACTCGCCGGACTTACCCCGTAGCAGGGCAACATCCGGAACCTTGTACCGGGATTGATTGCGGTGCTGCTCTCGGATCTGTCCTGACCTGTCATTCGGCGGCTCGCCTAACCGCCGGCTGCCCTGTCTACTGGTCAAGGCCGCCCGGCCCTGCTCAAGATTTGTCCGGCCTGCCCATACAATTCAAGGCGAGTACGTGCGAGAACAATGAACGCTGCACGGCAATGGGACCGTAGGCCTGGCTCTAACAGCCGTGCGCAAGAGCGCCCCGCTGCCCGCGGATCGAGAGTGGGAACAATGGCAGCCAACAACAACGCCAATCTGGTGTGGAGCATCGCGAACATTCTGCGGGGCACTTACAAACCCGCCCAGTACGGCTCCGTGATCCTCCCTTTCACTATCTTCCGACGCCTGGACTGTGTCCTTGAAAAGACGAAGGACGCTGTACTTCAGGAAGCAGAGGCCAAGAAGGACCTCAACATCCCGCTGGACACCTTCCTGCAGAAAGCATCGGGCCACAGCTTTTTCAACACCTCTAAATTCGACTTCGCCAAGCTCCTCGATGACCCCACCAACATCAAGGCCAACGTCCTCAACTACATCCAGGGCTTCTCTGAGAACACCCGCGACATCTTCGAGCGCTTCGAGTTCTACAAAACACTCGAAAAACTGGACAGCGCCGACCTGCTCTACCACGTCACCAAGGACTTCGCGGCGATCGACCTCCACCCGGAGACGATCAGCAACATCGAGATGGGCCTCATGTTCGAGGAGCTCATCCGCCGCTTCGCCGAAGCCTCCAACGAAACCGCCGGTGAGCACTTCACTCCGCGCGAGGTCATCCAGCTCATGGTCCAGCTCCTGCTGAACTACGACGACGACGTCCTCACTAAGGAGGGCATCGTCCGGTCCATCTACGACCCCACCGCCGGCACGGGCGGCATGCTCACTGTCGCCCAAGAACACCTTCACGGCCTGAACCCCAGCGCCTCCCTGGTCGCTTACGGCCAGGAAATCAACGACGAGTCCTACGCCATCTGCAAGTCGGACCTTCTCATCAAGGGCCAGGACATCTCCAAGATCTCCGTTGGCGACACCCTCGCCAACGATCAGAACATCGGCCAGCAGTTCGACTTCATGCTCTCCAATCCACCGTTCGGCGTGGAATGGAAGAAGATCCAGCCGCAGATCCAGAAGGAGCACGAACTTCACGGCTTCGACGGCCGCTTCGGCCCCGGCCTGCCCCGGGTCAGCGACGGCTCGCTGCTGTTCCTCCTGCATTTGGTCCGAAAGATGCGCCCGGCGCCTGACGGCGGATCCCGCATCGGCATCGTCCTGAACGGCTCGCCGCTGTTTACGGGAGGCGCGGGCTCGGGCGAGTCAGAGATCCGGAAGTACTTGGTCGAGAACGACTTTGTGGAGGCCATCATCGCGCTGCCCACGGACATGTTCTACAACACCGGTATCGCTACCTATGTCTGGATCCTCTCGAACAGCAAGAAGCAGAAACACCCGGAGCGCGTCGGCAAAATCCAACTCATCAACGGCGTCGACTTCTTCCAAAAGATGCGCAAGAGCCTTGGCTCGAAGCGCAAGGAACTTGGCGCCAAGGACATCGCGAGCATCGTCAAGCTCTATGGGGCATTCCAGGACGACGGCGAGACATCCAAGATCTTCCACAACCAGGATTTCGGCTACTCCACCATCGCAGTTGAGCGGCCGCTAAAACTTAACTTTGCCTGCACTCCAGAGCGCATCGACGCCGTGATGGCGCAGAAGCCGGTGGAAAAGCTGTCTGATGACGCCCGGCAGCTTCTGGAGAAGACCCTGATGCGAGTGGGCGAAGGCGACTCCAAGCTCTGGAAGAACCGCGAAGCGTTCCTCAAGGTCCTCAAGTCGGCGCTGGCAAGTGCGGACCTAAAGCTTGGGGCTCCGGTCCTGAAGGCTGTCCTGGCCGGCCTTTCCGAACGCGACGAATCGGCAGACGTTTGCAAAGGACCGAGGGGAACGCCCGAGGCTGACACAGACCTTCGTGACACCGAAAACGTGCCGCTTGGTGTGGACATACAGGACTACTTCGCACAGGAAGTCCTCCCCTATGTCCCCGATGCCTGGATCGACGAATCTAAGACAAAGGTCGGCTACGAAATCCCCTTCACGCGGCACTTTTACAAGTACGTCGCACCGCGTTCTCTTGACGAAATAGATACCGACCTCAACAGGCTCATTGCAGAAATTAGTGCACTTCTCGTTGAGGTTGAAAAGTGACCAGACTCAAGACGTACGCCCACTATAAGGAGTCCGGAATCGAGTGGGTGGGGCGGATCCCGGCGGACTGGGAGACGCGTCCGCTCTTCGCCGTGGTACGTGAAAATGTTGCTTCCAACAGGGCTGGTGCTGAAGACAACCTGTTATCTCTCAGTTATGGACGAATCGTACGTAAAGACATTGGGGGCACTGACGGGCTTTTACCAGCTTCCTTCGATACCTACCAGATCATCAACCGTAACGACCTCGTCCTCCGTCTAACGGATCTTCAGAACGATAAGCGGAGTCTTCGTTCCGCCATCTCGCCGGAACGCGGAATCATCACATCCGCCTACTTGGCGGTGACACCAACACATATAAGGCCCGGCTTCTTGAGTTATCTCCTGAGAGCTTACGACCTGCAAAAGGTGTTCTACGCAATGGGCGGTGGTCTGCGCCAGTCCATGAAGTTCTCTGACATGAAGTGGCTTCCGGTAGTTCTTCCTCCGGAGCCATTACAGGAAAAAATCACAGAGTATCTCGACCAAGAAACAGCCCAGATCGATGATCTCATCGTCAAACAGCAGCAGCTCATCGAACTGCTAAGCGAGGAACGACAGGCCCTCATCACGCACGCGGTAACCCGAGGTTTAGACCCCGCTGTCTCCACAAAGCCGACAGGGATCCCTTGGTTCGGCGACATACCAGCCCACTGGACCGCCAGCCGCCTGAAATTTGCCGTCAGACGCATCCAGCAGGGGGTTAGTCCTCAAGCGGATGGAGTCCCGGCCAGCTCCGGCTCCTGGGGCGTCCTCAAGTCTGGATGCGTGAACGGTGGAGTCTTCAAGGAGAATGAGAACAAGCAGCTTCCAGGCGACTTCGTAATCGACCCGGCCATCGTAGTTAAAGTCGGAGACCTGCTGGTCTCGCGCGCATGCGGATCGCCGAAACTCGTTGGTTCCGCCGCACGAGTCAGAAGCTTGGATTCGAATTTGATTCTCTCCGACAAGACGTTCCGGTTTACGTTAGAGCCAGACATGGACGACGACTTCCTCGAATGGTTTCTCAACTCTCACCCGTACCGGGAGCAGGTTGAAGGCAGCATTAGCGGAGCCGATGGGCTCGCGAATAACATCTCAACGACCGCTCTCAAGAACATTCAGCTTCCCCGTCCACCGAAAACTGAACAAGCTAGAATCGCCCGAGAACTTCGTCTAAAGACCGATGTGCTAGCCCGGCTGGATAGTGCGGCACGAAAGACAATCAATCTCCTGCATGAACGACGCGGGGCCCTCATCTCTGCCGCCGTTACGGGCAAAGTAGTCGTTGGCCTTTAGTCGAGACCGAAAGGCCATCCACCTGCACTAATAGGATTCCAGAAGCAGGTAACACACCACATCCTTGTGCAGCCCGGCGCAAGCAATTTTTGGGGGAGAGCAAACCATATGGCGCAGCACAAAGAAGTGATATTTGAGGAAGAGATGTGTCAGGCCCTGGCAGCCGCGGGTTGGATTTACGAGCCTCACCGTAAATCCAATGAGCTGTACGACGCCACTCGCGCGCTCATCCCGGAAGACGTCTTCGCCTGGCTCGCCGACACCCAGCCGGAGCAACTGACAAAGGTACTGAAATCAAAAGAATCTCCTGGCGAGCAGGAAACCGCCAAACGGCTTTTGCTTGACCGGCTCTGCAAGGTTCTAGACAAGCCTGCGACCAAGGAAGCGGGCATGTTGTCCGTCCTGCGCGCAGGGTTCAAGGACGTTGCGGCAAAGTTCGAGATGTGTCAGTTCAAGCCCGCCATGGGTCTGAATCCCGAAACTCTGGAACGGTACGGCAAAGTGCGCCTGCGCGTCCTCCGCCAGGTGCACTACTCCACGGTCGACACCAAGAAGAGCATCGACCTGGTCTTGTTCGTCAACGGCTTGCCGGTCGCGACGATAGAGCTTAAGACGGATTTTACGCAGAACATCAACGACGCCGTCGAACAGTACCGCAGGGACCGGCTGCCACGGAACGGTAAGAACAAGGACGAGCCGCTGCTGTCCTTTGGCCGGCGTGCCTTGGTGCACTTTGCTGTCAGCAATGACGAAATCCAGATGACCACGGAGCTCAAGGGCAAAGAAACCTACTTCTTGCCGTTCAACCTCGGTAACGATGGCCACGCGGGAAACCCGGTCAACCCCACGGGGTCGGCAACCAGCTATCTTTGGGAGCAGGTGCTCCAGCGCGACTCGTGGCTGAACATCATCGGCAAGTTCCTGCACCTTCAGATCAGCGACAAGACCAACCCGGTCACGGGAGAGCGAGAAGTCCGCAAGTCACTGCTTTTCCCTCGCTACCATCAGTGGGACGTCGTCAACCAGCTCATCGAGGCCGCACGAGCTGAGGGGCCCGGGCACCGCTACCTCGTTCAGCACTCTGCCGGTTCCGGAAAGACCAACTCCATTGCCTGGACCGCGCACCAGCTCAGCGCCCTGCATAACGCTCATGATCAGAAGATTTTTGACTCCGTGATCGTCGTGACGGACCGGACCGTCCTGGACTCCCAGCTGCAGGACGCGATTTACCAGATTGAGCACAAGTCCGGTGTCGTTGTCCCAATCCGTGGCAATGCCGGCTCGAAGTCTGCCGAGCTCACCGCGGCGCTGGTCGCACGGACACCAATCATCATCGTCACTATCCAAACCTTCCCGTTTGCATTGAAAGCGATCGCCGAATCCCAAGCGTTGAAGGGCCGCAACTTCGCAATAATCGCGGACGAAGCACACTCCTCGCAGACCGGCTCCACCGCCAACAAACTCAAGAAGGTGCTTTCCGCAGAGGAGCTAGCGGACGTCAACGACGGCGGCGAGTTCGACATTGAGGCCTTCCTGGCCGCCGAAATGGCCGAGCGTGCGGACGCCAAAAACATTAGCTACTTCGCCTTCACCGCCACACCAAAAGCCAAAACCCTGGAGCTGTTCGGCCGCCAGGGCCCGTACGGGCCGCCACAGCCCTTCCATTTGTATTCCATGCAGCAGGCCATCGAGGAGCGTTTCATCCTGGACGTGTTGCAGAACTACACCAGCTACAAGGTGGCCTACCAGCTCACGCACGAGGGTCGAGACTACGACTCGGACGATACCCAGGTGGAAAAGTCAGAGGCACTGAAGTCTCTGATGAAGTGGGTGAAACTACACCCGTACAACATCAGCCAGAAGGTCCAGGTGATCGTGGAGCACTTCCGCGAGAACGTCTCCTGGCGACTGGCCGGCAAAGCCAAAGCCATGGTTGTTACCGGTTCCCGGAAGGAAGCCGTGCGGTACAAAATCGCTATCGACAAGTACATCAGCGACGCCGGCTACACCGGATTGGGAACGATGGTCGCTTTCTCGGGCGAAGTAACCGATGACGAGTCCGGACCCGAACAGTTCACTGAACTGAATATGAATCCGAGCCTGAAAGGCCGGACACTCGCTGAGGCGTTCTCCACCGACGAGTACAAGATCATGCTGGTCGCTAACAAGTTCCAGACTGGCTTTGATCAGCCGCTTCTGGTTGCTATGTATGTGGACAAGAAGCTCTCGGGCGTCTCAGCGGTCCAGACGCTGTCCCGGCTGAACCGGACGGCCATCGGCAAGGACCAGACGTTCGTGCTGGACTTCGTTAACGAGCCGGCCGAGATACTCGCTTCGTTCCAGCCGTACTTCCGTGAGGCTGCGCTAGAAGATGTTTCCAATCCAAATGTGGTGCACGACCTACAGGCCAAGCTCGACGCCGCCCAGATCTATTTGGAGTCTGAGGTGGACGGGCTCGTGAAGTCATACGTGTTGGAGGCCGGAAACAACGCACTGTCCAGCTGGGTAGCCCCCGCGAAATCTCGCTTCAACACCCGTTACAACGAAGCCGTCGCCGGCGCTGACAAGGCCGCCCAGGACGAGCTGGACCTGTTCAGGAAAGATCTCGGCTCCTTCGTCCGCGCCTACGACTTCCTCTCCCAGATCTACGACTACGCCGACAGCGATCTGGAAAAGCGCGCGATCTACTACAAGCACCTCTTGCCGGTGCTCCGGGTAAACGATGCCAAAGTTGCGCTAGACCTCTCTGGCGTTGTGCTGGCTAAGTACGCGCTGAAGGACAAGGGCGAAGCGCAACTCCAGCTTTCCGGCGAAGGCGAGCTGCTGAAGCCGCTGACGGACCCGGGAACCGGCCAGGCAAAGGATCCCGTTCTTGTTACCTGGGAGGAGGTTATCCAGCAGGCAAACCTTCCTTTCGAAGGTGAGGAACTCGACGCCGTAGCCCACTTCGTTGAGGGCGTCCGCCGGGAGCTCGTGAAGAACGAGACGTTGCAAAAGCAAGCCCAGAACAACTCCCGCAGCCACTTCGGCAGCAGCCCTCATCTGGAGAAGGCAGTCAGTGACGCCGTTACCAACTCCATGGACAGCCACTACAACCTGAGTCTCCAAGCTCTGGGAGATAAGACCAAGATGCAGGCCTTGCTCAAAATGCTAAGCGAGTTAGTTTACGAGGAGTTGCAGGGGTAGGACGGACGGCACTGGCCGGACACCTCGGAATTTAAGTGCCTGTCTGGAAGTCGCGGCCGGAGTAGGCCGTCCCGGCCGCGACTTCCACCACGAGCGTGAGCGTCACTCCGACCCTGCACCTTTGACCGCTGCCAGCCGCGGAGGCTGCCGGGCTACCCGGCCCCGCAGCTAGCAGGCCACGGCCGCGGAAACCGGACGCACTGATCCATGGGTGATTCGCGTTGACTGACAACAGAAGAATGCCCCGCACCTGATCTGAACAGGTCGAGGCATCCTTCCATTGATAATTCTACCGAATACCCGCCGGCTTACGGGCGTACCAGTGGCCCTAGAATCGGGAGCGGTAGCTTCGAGCGGACAGAATATGAGGAGTCGACTTGTGATACCTAAAGGTCTAGGTCTCGGACTGCCGGCACGCGTCAAGCCGCGAACCCAGAAAGCTAAGGCATGACATCTTATTGGCGACCAGACGCGCCCGCGAACCTCGTAGAACTCGCTGTCGGGAAGTGCCTCATTGCGGAGATGGACCAAGATCGCTGGACTACTCTCGCGCAGCTTACGGGCACAAAAGACCAAATTTACACGCATCCCCGGCTGCTCCGAGCGCTGCGCTTCGGTGACGATGACTACGACGGACATGTCTACGACATGGTTCCCATAATCCTTGGTGCTGAGGTGACCTGGGGCGAGCCACATTCGTCTCAGGACGTTCAGACACGCTTTCCAAGGCTCGCAATGGTCACCGACTTCCTCGACCTGCCAGCATGGCTAGCCCTCAACGAGTCCGACCTCTACGAGAGGTTGTTTTCTGACGATGGCAATGAAGCAACTCTGCCGGACGGAACGGTACTGTCCGAGGCCGAAGCGATCGCTGTGCGTTTAGGTGTCGCAGAGATGCGAAGGCAAGTCGAACGTATTAGACGCGACTATGCCAGCGACCCGGAAGCGGCGATCGGCCAAGCCAAGGAGTTGATCGAGAGTACCTGCAAAACGATTCTCGATATCACAGGTGACAGTGACGAAAAACATGACGTCCCCGCCCTGGTGAAACAGACTCTCCTGCACCTTGGGCTGGACCCGAGCCAAGTTGTCTCAGGTCCAGATGAACGGGCTGCAAAACGCCTTCTTGGCGGGGTTGCAAGCATCCTGACCGGCGCTGCCGAGCTGCGAAACGCACGCGGAACCGGTCACGGCCGCAGCGGGGCCGATCTCGTTAATGCATCTGTCGCTCGGATGGCTGTCGGCGTCGTGCTGCCAGCGGTGATCTTTCTCATTGAGAGTTGGGAAGCTCTTGCGGCGATGCCGTCCGAGCCGCCCCTGGCCGACAGCGGACCCGTGATTGCCACAAGAGTCGGCGGGACGATCCGACACGAAACATATGGAGAGGGACAAGTCCTGAATTCCGAAGCCACCCGCCATGGAACAGTCGTAAGCGTCGACTTCGGTCCAAGGATTGGAAAACGCCGCGTCCTGATCCATTGAAAGTGATGAATCGTTTAAGGGCGGGCGCACCGGCGAGGATGAGTGGGACCAGCGACAACCTTCTCCCCGGGGCCAAATAGGGTTGACATCTTCATCGGCCCTTCTCCGGCAGAATGGGCTGCATGTGCGGCAGATACGTGATGTCCAAGGCCACGGGGGACCTTCTGAGCCACTTTGAGGCGAAGGAGGTGGAGGGGAGCTTGCCGCCGCCGAGCTGGAATGTGGCGCCGACCCAGAGTGTGCCCATTGTTGCTGAGCGTTTGAATGAGGGCACAATTGACCGGCATCTCCTCATTGCCCGTTGGGGTCTGGTCCCGTCCTGGGCAAAGGACGTCAAGATCGGCTCCAAGCTGATCAACGCCCGCAGCGAGTCAATCCTGGAGAAGCCATCCTTCCGGAAGGCTGCCGTGAAGCGCCGGGCAATCGTGCCGGCCGAGGGCTACTACGAGTGGCAGAAGACCGAGGATGGGAAGAAGATCCCAAACTACCTGTACTCGGAGAAGGAGCCCTTGTTGGGCTTCGCCGGCCTGTACGAGTGGTGGGCTGACCCGTCCTTGCCGGAGGATGACCCGGAAAGATGGCTGCTGAGCTGCACCCTGCTTACTACGACGACGCAGGACGCGCTGGGTCATGTCCATGACCGTTCCCCGGTCATCATCCCGAGGGACCGGTTCGCGGAATGGTTGGACCCGGATCTTACTGACAAGGACGACATCCAGCACTTGCTGGACTCTTTGCCGGAAACGACCCTGACACCTCGGATTGTCAGCCCTCGGGTCAACAGCGTGCGCAACAATGGCCCGGAGCTCATCGAGCCGGCCGAGCCTGCGGCCAAATAGACTCATGCGGTGATACTCACCGGCACTATTACCAACCCGGATGGCAGCTACAACCACATCGAGGCCGAAGGCGACACCTACGAAGAAGCGCGGGAAAACCTCTACGCGCTTCTGGAGGAGGGGCAAAACCTCATAGTGATCCGCACGGACCGCTAACCCGCGTCAAGCCGGTCCGGCAGGACGACGTCGGCTGGGGATAGCTCCGGCCGAGCCCTGAGTATGCGCAAGGTGTGGCGGAAGGACCTCCCGGACCATGCGGTGTCGGCGGAGACCTCAACCACCATGGGTTCCACGAGTGTCAGGGCCACGGGTTCCTTGTCCCGGTTGAACCTGTCCAGGGCCGTACCTTTCACGATGGCCGGCCAAGGATGCTGATCCTTCGGTGGCTGCAGCCATCGCGCCAGTTCCCGGCTTTCCCTCGTCTTTAGTGGTGTGGACCGCCCGACGATTCGCAGCTCGCCGTCCAGGATCAGGCCGGCGACGACTTCTGAAGGTTGGGTGATCGGCCCGATCACAGCACCGCAGATGATGTCCAATGTTTCTCTGTGCTTGAGCTTCAACCAGGAACGGACGCCGGGCGTGTATGGCTGGTTGAGGCTTTTAATGACCAGCCCCTCGATCCCGGTATGCGGCAGCTCTTCGAGCCACTGCTCCGCTACCTCGCGGTCGGTGGTGGTGGGGGAGAGGGACAACGGCGGTTCCCAGCCCGTGGCGAGTTCTTCCAGGAGCGCCCGCCGGCCGCTCAGAGGCAGGTCCCTTGCGTCGTGCCCGGCCACGGCCAGGACATCAAAGGCAACGTAGTTGGCAGGCGCTGCCGTGACCAGCCCTGGCACGGTTTTTGGTCCTGCCCCCAGGCGCTGCTGCAGGGCGTCGAAGTTCAGCCGGCCCTGGCTCCAGATCACGGCTTCGCCGTCGATCACGCATCCCGGTGGGACGGCCGCAGCGACCGCTGAGCAGAGTTCAGGGAAGTACCCCGAAAGTTCCTTCCCTTGCCGGGACCACAGTGTGGCGCCGTGGTCATCCCTGACTGCAACACATCTATACCCATCCCACTTGGGCTCAAACAGCAGAATTCCGTGTGATGCGTCACCGGGTGGCATCTTGGCGATAGAGCGGGCCAGCGCGACTTTCACCGGCGGGGCGAGCCCAGCCGGCAGCCCGGCTATGTGGTCCATGGCCCTACGCTACGCAGGACCTTGCTTAGCTGTCAGTGATGGCCTCCAGCACCCACTGTTCAGCGAGGGGTTCGCGGCGCAGTTCAAAGGTCCGCAGCTGCGAGTCCGAGCCGCCGAGACGAACCTGAACACGCCAGTGTTCAATATCGACGACGTTCCCGACGCCTACGGGGACGCTGCGGCGGGTCTCCCACCAGGAGTCCCTGGTGAACCAGTGGACAGGTTCTTCGGTGACGGCCCAGATGCGTCCGTCGTAGCGGACGGCCAGGGGAGTGCCGGCCTTAGTGAAGCGGACGTCCACCGGGGCGTTGAGGGTGGGGGCTTCCGGGGTGATGGTCATGTGCTTGGTGTCTTCCTGGGTGGTGCAGAGGTTTGGCTAGGAGGCTTTGACGAGGGGGAGTTCGTCCCAGTGGGTGGTGTATCGGGGGGAGAGCATGTCCCGTTTCATGGTCCAGTCCGGTCCGCCGCGGATCCCGCCGTGGCCCAGGCCGATGGACCCGCGGCCGTACCGGCGGGTGACGTCCTCCAGCAGGGTTCCGATGTGCCGCTCCTCGTGGGGGTTCTCGAACAGTGACAGCGGGGCCTGGTTGCCGCTGGGGCGCAGGTCGGTGACCATGATTCCCGCCCTGGCGTACCGGACGCCTTCGACAACCCGGGGCAGCAGGGCGTGGCCGGCTTTGGTCAGGATCACCGGATCAGCGGTGGGCATCGGCAACGGCACGCACACCGACGGGTACGAGGTGTCTTTGGGGTTGAAATGCGAGGTTCCGGCGAACGCGGTCAGGACCTTGGCCTGCAGCGCGTGTTTAGCCAGCCGCGCCGAGGCCTGCTGCCCATACACACTCATCACCTGCCGAATCCCAGCGGCGGTAGTGATGGGTTTGGCGAACGAGCGGGAGAAGATCAACTGGTCCCGCCCGATCCGTTCCTCTTCCATGGGGATACAGGGGGTTCCCTGCAGTTCCAGGACGGTACGCATCATCACGACGTTGAACTTGTCCCGAATCGCGACCGGATCGGCCCGGACCAAGTCAGCGATGGTGAAGATGCCCATCACGTTCAACCGCCTGGTCAGCCGACCGGCGATGCCCCACACCTCGTCTACCGACAGCCGGTCCAGCAGTGCCTCCCGCTCCGATGCGGGGACGGAGTCCCAGTGGCACACCCCCGCAAAGGCCTTGTTGTTCTTCGCCCACTTATTGGCCAGCTTTGCCAGGGTCTTCGTCGGTGCGATCCCGACGCAGACCGGCACGCCGACGTTCCGCCGGACGGCCGCTTTCATCGCCCGGCCCATTGCTAAAAGCTCTGCAGGGGAGCCTTTGACGCCGAGGAAGGCCTCGTCGATGCTGTAGACCTCCAGCCAGGCCGAGTACCGGCCCAGCAGCTCCATCACGCGGGAGCTGATATCGCCATACAATTCGTAGTTGCTGGAAAGTGCGATCAGGCCCCATTCCTTCGCCCGCGGGGCGAGCTTGAACCAGGGATCTCCCATGCCGATGCCCAAGGCCTTGGCCTCGGGGGAGCGGGTGACAGCGCAGCCGTCGTTGTTGGACAGCACGATGACGGGTTTTCCTTCCAGCGAAGGGTTGAACGCCCGTTCGGCGGAGGCGTAGAAGCAGTTCACATCTACGTGAGCGATCTGCGGCATATGCCGCATCAATGCTGGCTTAGACATAATGCAAGCACCGGACGGCCGTCCCCCAAATGCTGAGATCGGCCAGCGCCGGGACTTCGATATCGGGGTAGGCCGGGTTCTCTGCCTGGAGGATCACCCCTGTCGGGGTGATCCGCAGCCGCTTGATCGTTAGCTCACCGTCCAGGACCGCGACGACCACGGAGCCGTCGCGCGGCTCCAGGGCCCGGTCCACGATCAGCTCGTCGCCGTCGCTGATCCCGGCCCCTTCCATCGACTCCCCGGACACCCGCACCACGTAGGTGCTGGTGACGTCCTTGATCAGGTGCGCGTTCAGGTCGATCCGGCCATCGAAGTAGTCCTGTGCCGGCGACGGAAACCCCGCAGCGACCGGCACCGGAGAAACCAGCACCGACAAGAACGAAACGCCCGCATCTATCACACGGGGACCGACAATCACGCTCACGACTCGCCTTTATTCGAATATTTGTTCGATAGCTTTCAGTGTAGACCGTGGCTACGACAGAGCAAGAAAGACCACCCAATTGCATCCGATGCAGGATGCAGCCCGTCGTTGCCTGGGTGGGTGGGGGCCGCTGCCCACAGCCGGGGGACAATTCCGTCCGGGTTATCCACCGCTACGACTGCCGAAGGGAGCTTCCCCATGGCTCCCGAAAATCCAGCCGTGGATAACCCGAATTGCCCCCAACCGTGGACAGGACCGGCGCCGAGTGCCGTTCACCAAAGTCGGACAGACGGCGGGCACTCCGCGGCTGGGCGGCGGGCTCGCACTGGTTTCCGCTGCGCTTCAACCAGATGATGGGCGTCCGCTGGCGCGGCCGGCTGTTGGGTCCAGGGTGTGCCGTCGCAGAGCTCCGGACCCCCTGAACCTGGTGTGTCTACGACGTTTTTTGGCTGCTGTCCTTCGGATTGTACGTGCCCGCTCCGGCCCCTCTAGCCCCTCCTTCGTCGGGGCCTGCGGCCCGGAAATTCTTCTCCGGCGCTCGTTCCTCGCTGATTTCCTCCGAAGATTTTCCGTGCCTTGCCCTGCGGGTAGACGGGACTCCACGGGCACAGCTCCGCAAGCTTCGCCAGCAGCCAAAAAACAACGGGGGGGAGAGGGGAGCTGGCCGGTCACCTTTGGTCGCCCCACCCACCCAACTTCTCGGCAAGAAGGAGCAACACTATGAACGCAGTATCGAAGAAGACGGTGACCTTGGAGGACACCGGGGAGATCATCGAGGGCGTGACCGTACTGGGCGATTACCACCTGAACGGCGGCCACGAATGGATGGAACTCATCGAAGAACACGGCTGGGCCGTGCTCTCCAGCTGGGGCCACGACGGCTGGGACCTGGGCCAATGGCCCTACGTCATGGTCGCCGCCACGCGGACCGCTGACAGCATCGGCAACCTGTTCGGTGTCGCCACCTATTGCGAGGGTGACGTGACCTGCACCTTCTACCGGACCAAGGCCCGGCAGTGGGACGCGATCAGCGAGCACGCCTTCACCTACTGGAAGAACGGGCAGGCACACGGCCCGGACGACCTGCCCGAAGCCGCCGCGGAACTTCCAAGCCGGTATCGGATGCCCTACGCGGTCCACGCCGCCTAACCACCCAAATCCCTTGCCGGGCGGAAATCCGCCCGGCAAGGCCCCGGTCCCACACAAAGGAACAGCCATGAACGAGCCAAACCGCACCACGGAAAACACGGCGCAGACCGTTGTTTTCCTCGAAACCCTTGCCGCCCTCGTGGAAAAGTCCCCCGAGTCCTACAGCGCGGACGCCTCCAAAGACCTCGCCGCGCACATCCGCGGCATGGCAGAAGCCGTCACCACGGACGGTCGCGTTGACCCCGCACTTCTGGACACCACCCGCCAGTACGCTGCGCTGGACTGGCACAACGAGCTAGTAGCCGTCCTCTTCGCGCCACAGCACAGGCCAAAAATGCACTAGCCCCACCCCGGCAACCCAAGAGCACCCACTTACTCAGGCGAGTAGGTGGGTGCTCTTCTTTGTGCCCCCAGGGACCTTGCCGAAGTGCTGGCGGTCCGCCGCAGGTGGCCGGCCTGGGAGTGTGGTCGCCGGCGGCGGACCGCCGTTCCCGCCCAAGACCCGCAAAGAGCACCTGATGCCGGGCGGCAAGCCTTTCAGAAGGCCGACATGGACGCATCCGGGGAGCTGGAGGGAAGTGCATGCTCGCGGGGCTCGCACTGGTTTCCGCTGCGCTTCAACCAGATGATGGGCGTCCGCTGGCGCGGCCGGCTGTTGGGTCCAGGGCGTGCCGTCGCAGAGCTCCGGACCCCCTGAACCTGGTCTGTCTACGACGTTTTTTGGCTGCTGTCCTTCGGATTGTACGTGCCCGCTCCGGCCCCTCTAGCCCCTCCTTCGTCGGGGCCTGCGGCCCGGAAATTCTTCTCCGGCGCTCCTTCGTCGCTGATTTCCTCCGAAGATTTTCCGTGCCTTGCCCTGCGGGTAGACGGGACTCCACGGGCACAGCTCCGCAAGCTTCGCCAGCAGCCAAAAAACAACGGGGGGAGAGGGGAGCTGGCCGGTCACCATTGGTCGCCCCACCCACCCAACTTCTCGGCAAGAAGGAGCAACACCATGAACGACTTCATCAAATTCACCGGCCCGGCCGACGTCCTGGCCTTCATCCCGCACACGCTCGGCTTTGCCCCGCAGGAATCCTTCGTCGCGATCACCATGCAGGGAAACAAGATCGGCGCCACGCTTCGCGTCGACGCCCCGTTCGGGCTGGAACCGGCGAACTTCGCCCAGACCACCGTCAGCTACCTGACCGCCGACGAAGCGGCCACCGGCAGCCTGCTGGTCATCTACACCGACGAGAACACGCCAGGAAAACCGCAACCCTACTCGGACCACGTAGAAGCGCTGCGCACCGAACTGGAAACCGCGGGGATGCCCCTGCAAGACGCATGGCTGGTGACCTCCGCGCTGTGGCGAAACTACCACTGCACGGACACCAGCTGCTGCCCGAACCAGACGCTGGATGCCATCACCACCAGCAACGGCAACGCCGCCCTGATCTACCGGGGGAGCGCCGTCCACGGATTCACTGCACCGGCACCCTTCGCCGGGGATGAGACCGCCCGCGACGCCATTGCCGCGCACAAGCCTGACGGGTGGCCCGAGGACTTGGAAGCCTGCCGCGCCGCATGGGCCAAGGTGCTCGACGATCCCAAGAGCTTGACCACCCAGACCGCGCACGAGCTGGCAGGAGCTTTGCAGCACCCGACCATCCGGGACTACATGATGGGGGACATCATCACCCACGCCCCCGATCAGTTCACTTCCGTCATGCTGGGCGTCTTCCTCACCCGCCCGGACTGGGCCCGGGTGGACACCGCCCAGGAAGTCGCCTTCGAGCTGATGAAGGCAACGCCCGAAGGGCAGCGCGCCCCGATGCTGTGCCTGATCGGCTGGCTGGAATGGCTCAAAGGAAAGTCCAGCTTCGCCGCCCGGTACTTCAAACTCGCACTGGACGACGTCGCCGAATACCGGCTGGCCGAACTACTGGCTGAACTGGTCAACCGTGGCCTGCTGGCAGACTGCACACGAGACCCGAAAAAGGCCTACAACCGCCAGCTGAGCCGCTAACGGACAGGCCGGGCCCCACCCAGGGGTCCGGCCTTCCCCCTCGAAGCTTTCCCAGGTGCGCGGCGGCCTCCCCCGCTAGCGCTCCCCCGGCCGCGATAACGCTGCCGCGGGCGCCTTCCAGCCAGCCGCAGAAACTGCCACTACTGTGAGGACACGAAGCAGAACCACAGCGAGGCGAAACGAGGCGTGGCCGACGAGATTACGCATGACCGGGACGACGCCGTCGCCCCCGACACCCGAGCCCCATCAGACTTCCTGGGCATTACTGCGCCTGCTCACCGCCAGCCTAACCAGCCCCATGGAGCTTTCGGCTCGACGAGCCGTAACCGAGTCAGCGCTGACGCTGCACCCCAGATTCCGCTTTTGCCGGGGAAAACCATGAAGAGGCCGGCACTCAACGTGCCGGCCCTTCGCGCACCGCCCTGCAGAGATAGAGCGCCACAGCGCCACGGCCGCGAGACTGTTCAGGAAGGCGATAAGAGGTCGCCGGCAGCAGGCCGCCAACAACAACATCCACAGCCACCAGCACCACCGATCCGGGCGGCCGCGATGCCGCAAAGCGAGGACCCGGAGTGCCCGCGGCGACTTCATTGCGCTGCCGCGCCCAGCCTCACTGCCGCGGCCCGAATATGGAGCTGGATCGCTCATGCCCCCACCCTACTCAGGGAAGTGCATGCTCGCGGGGCTCGCACTGGTTTCCGCTGTGCTTCAACCAGATGATGGGCGTCCGCTGGCGCGGCCGGCTGTTGGGTCCAGGGCGTGCCGTCGCAGAGCTCCGGACCCCCTGAACCTGGTGTGTCTACGACGTTTTTTGGCTGCTGTCCTTCGGATTGTACGTGCCCGCTCCGGCCCCTCTAGCCCCTCCTTCGTCGGGGCCTGCGGCCCGGAAATTCTTCTCCGGCGCTCGTTCCTCGCTGATTTCCTCCGAAGATTTTCCGTGCCTTGCCCTGCGGGTAGACGGGACTCCACGGGCACAGCTCCGCAAGCTTCGCCAGCAGCCAAAAAACAACGGGGGGAGAGGGGGGGCTGGCCGGTCACCTTTGGTCGCCCCACCCACCCAACTTCTCGGCAAGAAGGAGCAACACCACATGAACGCAACACCCACGCTTGAAATGCTCGACCCGGCCACCCTGACCGTGGACATCAACGTCCGCAAGGACGCCGCCCTGACCGCTGACTTCGTCGCCAGCATCAAGGAACACGGCGTGATGGAACCGGTGATCGCCCACCGCAAGGACGACGGCACGGCGCACGTCCTGATGGGCCAGCGCCGCACCCGCGCGGCCGTCGAAGCCGAACGGCCCCTCATTCCAGTCCGCCACTCATCAGATCGCCCGGGAAGCCAGGGCGCATCGTGACGCAGGTCGTGGAAAACATCCAGCGCGCCAGCTTGACCGAAGCGGACGAGGCCGATGCCTACCACCAGCTGTCCCTGATCGGCTCTCGGCGGCCGCGATCGCCAAGAAGACCGGCCGGACCAAAGGACAGGTCGAAAACGCGCTCAAAAACCAAGGCATCCACCACCGGGACCAAGGCCCTCGAGAGCGGCTACACCTGGACATGGCCTTGGTGATGACCGAGGTTCGAGGAGCCAGGACGCCATCGAGAAACTCGAATCATGATCAGGACGAGCCGCAATTGCTGACCACATCGCCCAGAAGCTCCGGGACGGCCGGGAATCAAGGCCCAGCTTGCTGCGCTGATCGAGAACTTATCGCCCAGGGAAGGCCATCGTTGAAGATGCGGGGCACTACACCGACGAGGAGAACCCTGTATGTCTCAGCGGCCAAGCGGGCCGACGGGGAACCGGCCACCGACGAGGACGCCAACGCCTACGTGATCAGCACCAACTACCGGGGTGAACACCGGGCCGAGCCTGTCATCTGCGACTGGAAGGAACTGGGCTTCGCCCCAAAGTACGAACGCTACAACGGCGGCGGGACGCAGGCCCAAAAGGCCCGATGACCGAGGAACAAAAGGCCGAGCGGAAAACCCTGATCGCCAACAACAAGGCCATGGAATCAGCGACCAAGGTCCGCCGCGAGTTCGTCAAAACCCTGCTGGCCCGCAAGCAGGCCCCCAAGGGCTGGCAGTACTTCACCGTCCATGCCATCCCCCACCACTCCGAAACCGCCAGCGGCTACGACGGGAAGGTCGCCGCTGAAATGGTCGGTGCCAAGGTCGAAGAATCCAGCCGGTGGGGATGGAACCGCTCCGGGACCACGTCATGAAAACCGAAGGCACGGCCCGTTCTCACTGATCGCGCTGGTCTGCGCAAGAGTGTCAGACCATCGCCAGGACTCGCGTGGCGGTCCCCAGTAAACGCACACCAGGTTCACCACTGAACCAGCCGCGTGGGATACCCCATCGAAGTCGAAAGCATCATCCTCGACGACCAGAAGCCAGCCGAGGACGACGCACGCGCAAATACCTTTGCCGGGCGGAAACCCGCCCGGCAGACCCCGACCCTCACCACCAAGGGCCGGAACCGCCCTCTGAAGTCGGGCGATCCGCCGCCCAGGGCAGACCACAGCAACCAATCGCTAGCGGCGGACCGCCGATCAACGCACCCTTTCCCACGCACCACCCAGGTGCCGCGCTACCCCGGGGACAACGACGCACCTAGGCAAGCTGCAGGCACCCCCGCCAACATTCAGCTAGGCTGAATCCGTAGATTTCCTTTGCCGAGGAGAACGCAGAAGGGCCGGCTCGTTGAGCCGGCCCTTCTTGTGTCCCCAGGACAACTGAGTGCCAGGGGTGTAGCTAATCAATCAGCCCGGAACATTCCGGGGATCGTTACCGTAACTGTTCTTGGAACCGATCTGGCCGTCCTGGTTCTTGATCACGTGCTCGACCTTGTCCGCCTGGGCAGCTTCCCGGCCGGCGGCTTCCGCTTCGGCCTTGGTGCCGTAGCCGGCACCGAACGCGCGGTCAGTACCCTCGCGCTTGTTCTTCCACTGGCCGTCCTCGTAGTACGTCTCAATGTCACCCTGAGCCATTGCATACTCCCTCTGCCGTTCCGGATACTGACACCCGCTGCAAAGCGCGGGTAGCGAAAAGCCCCGCAACACGATGAAGTGGCGGGGCCTCCCTGGCAACCACTCCGCCTGATGGGGGCCAGGCGGAGAAGCTGACACCAACCTAATAGAAAGCATGCTTACTGTTCAAGTTGCCGCGCC